>NZ_LGYY01000262.1:0-30739 GCF_001308045.1 Shewanella sp. Sh95 | reverse complement strand
TCAGGCCCAGGCTCGGACACCGCAACCGTGGCGGATGAAACCGCCCCGAATGCCCCGACCGTATTGATCGTCGATGACGGTAACCCAGGTGATGGCCTGCTGACGCAAGCCGAAATCAACGGTGATGGCGTACAGCTCCAAGTCACCATCAACCATGCCGACTTTGCTGAAGGCGGCCACGTGAACCTGACTATCGTCAATGGCACCGCGACCACCGATGTGGAACTGAAGCTGGTGAATGGGGCGCTGCAGTTTGCTGACGGCACTCCGGCGACAGGCTACAGCTACAACGCCACCACCGGCGTTATCAGCTGGACGGAAACGCGTCCGGCGGACGGTGCACTGCTGAAGGTGGAAGCGACCCAAACCGACAAGGCAGGTAACACCTCAGACAAAGGCAGCGACCAAGCGACTGTTATTTATGCGAATGACGATAGCTTTACCAAGCAAGAAGATCAGTTAGTAACAGGTCAACTTTTGACTAACGACCATTCAAGTAATACAAGTATCGTCAGCTTTACCTTCATGTATAACGGCACACTAACAAGCTTCAATGCAGGTCAAACAGTGGCCCTCTCCATAGGTAGCTTGCTAATACAAGCTAATGGAGAGTTCAAATTTATACCTAATCAGCACTGGTCAGGCGATGTGCCCACTGTTACTTACACGACTAATACGGGAGATACGGCAACACTCAATATTACAGTACAACCAGTTGCCGATAAGCCATTGGTTGACGTGATACTGACCGCTAATGGCACACCACTTTACAGTGGTTTTATCAGCTCAGGGATTACAACTGAACAGTTCCGCAATGGCGATTTTACTCAGCAACCATTCAACACTGGAGCTAAACAAACAGATGCTTCCAGTGGCCAAGATACAGTATATGGTTCGACTGGAAACGATCACATAGTTAGCACTAATGGCGGTGGAGATCACTTGCTTGGTTATGCTGGCAATGATGTGCTAGTCGGCGGAGATGCTATTCAAGGTGATACAATTAATGGCGGCATTGGGAATGATATCTTAGTTGCAGGACTTGGCCAAGATAGCTTATATGGTGGTGAAGGGAATGATATTGCCGTCCTTATGGGCAATCGCGCTGATTATATCATCACAAAAGACTATAGATATTCACAGTGGGACAACTGGTTCAACTTCACAACAATTGAGCACGGACAAACAATAACAAAAGCACTGCACGATATCGAATATATCCAATTTGATGACGGCATTTATGAATTGGACAAGAACACTGGTGAGCTCGTCATGGTTCAGCCAACCTATGTTGACTACCCAGTTGAAATCCATGCATCTCTATCTGATCGTGACGGGAGCGAATTGCTCGACTCCATTGAATTAAGTGGTTTGCCCGCTGGCACACAAGTGTTCTACAACGGACAACTACTCGGTGTAGCTGACAATGATGGCAAGCTACTGCTAGATTACGACGGCCCTGATGGCTGGACTGGTGGCAATCTCTGGGCTGAAAATGCACTGGACGCTACGTTGACAGGAGTCACAATTCGCGTTCCAGGAACAAGTGCAGGTCAGGTTGACTTGGTAGTTGAAGCGGTTGCCAGAGAGAAAGGGACCGATCTCACTAATTCTGCAACGGGTGAAGATACCATCCGTCTTGATTACTTCAAGGGCACAGAAGGTGAGCCAGGAGACCAAAATGTCAATTTTGGCAGCGAACACAATATTGTTGTGGGAGACCTTGAAGGTAGCATTGTTCTGCCAGGTCAAAACTACAATATTGCCTTTATGGTCGATAGCTCAGGCAGTATTAACGCTGATACGCTAGAGACGATGAAATTGCAGTTGGCTCAGGTATTGGAAACCCTCAAAGACAGTGCAAGCGGCCAACAAAGTGGTACGGTGAAAATTTTCTTGGTTGATTTTGATACTCACGCCAAGGGCAGCATCAGTGTAGATCTTAGTGACCCCAATGCATTAGATATTCTTCAAGATGCCTTAGATGATATGAGCAGCGGCGGCGGCACCAACTATGAGGATGTATTCACAACTACGGCCAACTGGTTCGCCAATGGTGATGCCCAAAATAATAGTGGGGCGACTAATCTTGCCTTCTTTATTACCGACGGCAAACCAACCTACTACAATGCTGTTCCTGGTGGTAACCCACTGGTATACGACACTTGGGGGAGCAATAATGATCGTAGCTTGTCACAACTCATCGGCAGTGGCTACGTATTCGGCCAAGTCTATACAGTTAACGGACATGTGGTGATTGACGAAAATGGTAATGTTTTCAGCGTAGACGTCTTCAACAGCGTGAGCCGGAGCCCTGTTGGAGCAATGCGACCCGATGCCCAAGGTAACTATCAGTACTATGCTTTAGCTGGTAATGGTAGAGACTCCAGCGCGGATACTATATCAAATTCCCAAGCAGGCTTTGCATTGCTCTCAAGCCTAGGCGTCACGGTTCAAGCCATCGGCATGGGTTCGAACATCGATGAGGATGACCTATTACCGTATGACTCTGATGATAATGTTCAAACGAATGTTGATGCTGATGATCTAGCCGATGCAATTCTTGGCAACCAAGTTAACGCCATACCAGGCGCAGATCGTTTTGATGGTGGTGCTGGAGATGATGTCATCTTTGGTGATGCGATACACTTTACTGGCATTAGTGGCCAAGGCTTCGCCGCTATTAAAGCCTACGTTGCCGATAAGCTAGGTATAGCTGATGCTAGTGATGCCCAAGTTCACAGATACATCAGTGAACATAGTGACGAGTTTGACCAATCTGGTGCAAACGACAAAGCAGACATCATTTTGGGTGGTGCTGGTAATGACATTCTATTCGGTCAGGGCGGCAATGATTATTTGGATGGAGGTGCTGGTAAAGATACTCTCTATGGTGGCAATGGTAACGATACTTTGATTGGCGGTGCAGGTAACGATACTCTGATCGGTGGCTTAGGTGATGACGTTCTACGTGGTGATAGTGGTAATGATACCTTCGTATGGCGCTATGCGGATGCTGACAAAAGCACAGACCACATCATGGACTTCAATGTGAGTGAAGATAAGCTCGATCTGAGTGATTTACTCCAAGGAGAAACGGCTGGCACGTTAGAAAGCTATCTGAAATTTAGCTTAGATAGCAGTGGTTCTACCGTTATCGATATCGATGCTAACAAGGATGGTGTATTTGATCAGCATATCGTGCTCGATGGGGTTAACCTCTATAGCCAATATGGTGCGACAGATAATGCAGGTATTATCAATGGATTACTTGGCACTAATGGTAATGGCCCACTCATTATCGATGCAGCGCCCGTGACACCAGATGCACCACAAGGAGTGACGCCACTGATAGACCCTCATAATAATGGCACTATGATTCCTTAATAAAATCAGTTCTGATGGCCTATAGAAATATAGGCCATCATGACCGATACTTCTGATAATCAAATAAAAATCAAAGGATAGATAAGAGGTGCCTGTTACAGCTTCTGAAAAAGTTGAACAGTGGACTATTTCCGCTTCACAGCGAGTAATAGTAGATCCACTGTTAGATTGTTTAGTACTCCTTACTGAACATTTTGGTAATCCATGCTCAAGTGATTCACTTGCGGCAGGCTTGCCTTTGTCTGGAGCGGTACTAACACCCGATCTGCTCCCTCAAGCAGCATCACGCGCAGGATTAGCGGCCAAATTATCTCGTAAAGGTTTAAATGAGATATCGCCAATACTGCTACCCTGCATCTTATTATTAAAGGATAAAAAAGCCTGTGTTTTGCGGGAGTTTGACATCGAATCCGATCGAGCTGTCATTCAAATGCCCGAGACTGGGGGCGAGGAAATACTCACAATAGAATCGCTTGAAACTCTGTATGTGGGCTATCTATTTCTCGTTAAACAAGAATATCGTGGGGACATGGGGTTCGATGTCTATTTACACGACAACAAAACCCACTGGTTAGTCCAAACTCTCAAGGATTCAGCCCCCATTTACCGTGATGCCTTAATTGCCTCGATTCTCGTGAATATTTTCGCGTTGGTTTCTCCGCTGTTTATCATGAATGTGTACGATAAAGTCGTACCTAACCTTGCATTTGATTCACTTTGGGTATTAGCAATTGGTGCATCCATTGCCTATTTATTTGACCTTGTTATGCGTCAACTAAGAAGCTATTTAATTGATGTGGCAGGTAAAAAGGTAGATATCATTGTTTCATCTCGTCTATTTGCAAAGGCAATTGGGATTCCATTAGAAAAACGCTCTCCGAGTGTTGGAGGCATGGCAAAACAACTTGGGGAGTTTGATAGTATTCGGGAAATATTAACCTCTGCGACTATTACAACCTTAGTTGATCTTCCTTTTGCATTATTTTTCTTGATTGTCATTTATATCGTTTCTGGGGATTTAGCCGTTATTCCAGTTGTTGGAGGCTTGATCATTCTTGGTTTTACGCTGTATACACAGCCCAAGTTAAAAGCGGCTATCGAAGAAGGTAATAAATTCTCCAGCTTAAAACATGGACATTTGATTGAAAGTCTCTCTGCACTGGAGTCGATTAAGGCTAACGGAGCAGAAGGGATTGTGCAAAAAAGCTGGCAACAGATGATTGGCCATAGTGCTAACTGGCAATTGCGCTCGAAAAAGCTCTCAAATTCAGTCTCTAATTTCGCTAACTTTATCGTGCAATTTACCGTGGTCTGCGTGGTAATTTTAGGTGTTTACCGTGTGTCAGATAATGCAATTTCCATGGGCGGCATTATTGCGGCTGTTATGTTATCAAGTAGGGCGATAGCTCCAATGGCGCAACTCGCGGGATTGTTAACACGCGCCAATCACACCGCCAGTGCTCTACGACAGCTCAACGAACTTATGACTCAAGAAGATGAATTTGAAAATAAAGGTCATCTGGTGAGTAAGTTGCGGTTAATCGGGAAAATTAACGCCGATCATGTTGGCTTCAGTTATCCGGGCTCTGAAAAACCGGTACTTCATCCGCTTACATTAACGATTAATCCTGGTGAGCGAGTTGCGATTATTGGCCGCAATGGTTCAGGTAAAAGTACTTTAGCTAAACTTCTGGTTGGACTCTTCCAACCCACAACAGGCAGCCTGCGGTACGATGGTGTCGACTCTGCCCAAATCCATCCCAGTGATTTGCGCCGTAACTTTGGCTACTTACCTCAAGATGTCACCCTATTCCATGGAACAATCAGGGACAACATTCTATTTGGTACTCGCCAAGTGACTGAGCATCAACTGATCCGTGCGGTACAACTTTCTGGAGTAAGTCAGTTCACTCACATGGAAGCAGAAGGGCTAGATCAGCAGGTTGGTGAAGGAGGTATGTCTCTTAGTCGCGGACAAAGACAAACCGTAGCCCTTGCCCGTGCGACACTGAACGATCCACCAGTATTATTAATGGATGAACCTACAGCCAGTTTGGATGCCCGAGCGGAACAACAATTTATCCGCTCAATGCAAAATGTTAGCAAGGATAGAACCTTGCTACTAATCACTCATAAAATGCATTTATTACAATTGGTTGACCGAATTATTGTGCTTGAACGCGGCCATGTGGTTGCCGACGGCCCTAAAGCCGAAGTGTTAGAAAAACTCAATTTTGGCCTAGTTAATGGAGGCGCCAGAAAATGAGCAAACACCTCACGGCAAATGATTTAGATATGGTCGATGATGTTTATGGCGCAATTATGACTGATGCTCCTAGTGGGCACAGATTAATTATTTGGGCTTTAGCGGCCATGGTCGCCTGTTTTTTGTTATGGGCAGGTTTTGCCAAACTCGATAAGGTGACAACGGGTTCTGGCAAAGTTATCCCTTCTTCTCAAGTTCAAGTCATTCAAAGTCTCGACGGCGGTATCATGCAAGAACTCTTTGTGAGAGAGGGTGATATTGTCACTAAAGGGCAACCCCTTGTTAGGATTGATGATACACGTTTTCGTTCTGACTTTGCTCAACAGGAGCAAGAGGTTTTAGGTTTAAAAACGAATGCAATTCGCATGCGCGCGGAATTAGATAGCATTCTAATCTCTGATATGACTTCTGACTGGCGTGAGCAAGTAAAAATAACCAAAAAAGCTTTGGTATTCCCCGATAGCATTACAGAAGCAGAGCCTGCATTAGTGAAGAGGCAGCAAGAAGAATATAATGGGCGCTTAGACAATCTGAGCAACCAACTGGAGATTCTGGTTCGTCAGATACAACAAAGACAACAAGAAATCGATGACCTTGCCTCAAAAACTACGACCTTAACAACCAGTATGCAGTTGATTTCTAGGGAGTTAGAGCTTACGAGGCCTCTGGCTAGAAAAGGGATTGTGCCCGAAGTTGAATTACTTAAACTCGAACGCGCAGTGAACGATGCTCAGGGGGAATTAAACTCATTGAGACTGCTTAGACCAAAACTGAAAGCAGCATTAGATGAAGCCATATTAAAACGCCGTGAGGCGGTGTTTGTTTATGCCGCAGACCTTCGTGCACAGCTAAACGAAACACAAACTCGCTTATCAAGAATGAACGAAGCCCAGGTTGGTGCCCAGGATAAGGTAAGCAAAGCGGTGATTACATCGCCGGTAAATGGCACGATCAAAACTGTGCATATCAATACGTTAGGCGGAGTTGTCCAACCGGGTGTTGATATTATTGAAATTGTCCCATCCGAAGATCAACTATTGATAGAAACCAAAATCCTTCCTAAGGATATTGCGTTTTTACACACAGGTTTACCTGCAGTCGTTAAGGTAACGGCATATGATTTTACTCGTTACGGGGGTCTTAAAGGTACAGTCGAACATATTAGTGCCGATACATCACAGGACGATGAGGGAAATAGCTTCTACCTTATAAAGGTGAGAACCGAAGAATCAAGTTTAATCAAAGACGATGGCACGCAGATGCCAATTATACCGGGGATGTTAACGACCGTTGATGTCATAACCGGACAAAGATCCATTCTTGAGTACATTTTAAATCCAATTTTAAGGGCTAAGGACACAGCGCTCAGGGAGCGTTAAGCCTGTTATAAACCGGGAGGTTTGCAATGAAGACTTTAGTAAGACGACAATTTCAATGTTCAAAAATAGCTGTGTTGTTATCAGCTATCTTGCTTCCACTATCGGCTCAAAGCCAAACGTTAGAGCAAGCGGTTGCGCATACACTCGATACCAACCCAGATTTACGCGTGGCTTTTAATCGCTTTAAAGCTAGAGAAGAGCAAGTGAATCAAGCTATTGCTGGTTATATGCCTACAGTAGATATCACTGGTGGTTATGGCTATGAGCAAACAGATAGTGTATCAACCCGCAGACGCAAAAATGTCGGCGATGTTGATAGCAATGGTGTTGCTGAGCTAAACCGTGGTGAATTTGGTATTAGCCTTAAACAAATGCTATTCGATGGTTTTTATACCAGCAGTGAAGTTGACCGTTATAGCTTTGAAGCCAGTGCAGACCAATGGGCCCTTCTTGCCGCAGCAGAAGATATGGCATTGGATGTCAGCAAAGTTTATCTAAACTACCTTCGTACTGATGAAGTATTGAAGTTGGCTGAAAAAAATCTCAATAGCCATAAAGAAATTTATGACCAAATCAAGCAACGTACCGATTCAGGTTTAGGCTCAACCGCCGACCTATCACAGATTTCAGGTCGTCTTGCCCGTGCAAACGCTAACGTAATTTCGGCACGTAATAATTTACTCGATGCTAAAGCCCAGTTTATCCGTGTCGTGTCCGCTGAACCCGTTGACTTAATTCAACCCGTTCCTGATGCAGATATGTTGCCTAAGGATTTAAACAGCAGCCTAGCAGACGCTGAAAAAAATCATCCTATTCTCAAATCTGCAGCAAATGACATTCGTGCCGCTGAACATGAGCGCTCATCGGCCCAAGCCAATTATTATCCACAAGTCTCGTTAGAACTTAACGGTAGCTGGAATAATGATGTGGGTGGTGAGGATGGTGTAAGTGCTATCGCGAGCCAAAATGTCGGTGGGTATAGCAATGATATCGTTGCTATGGTGCGAGTCAGATACAACCTATTCGCTGGCGGTAAAGATCTTGCTCGCGAAAAGGAATCTGCTTACAAACTGGGTGAAGCGAAAGAAATCCGTCAACGTGCACAAAGGGAAGTCGTTGAAGGGGTAAACCTTGCATGGAACGCCTACGAAATGTTAGCGCCTCAAAAGCAATACATTCGCGACCATGTCATCGCAGCCAAAGACACTCAGTCCGCCTATGCGCAACAATTCAATCTCGGCCAACGCAGCTTGCTCGACTTACTGGATACTGAGAATGAGTTATTCGAAGCTCGCAAGGACTACTTACAAGCTGAATATGATGAAATCATTGCGAAATACCGTGTACTAAATGCGACAGGCCGCTTACTCGACTCACTGAAAGTGACTCGTCCAGAAGCATGGCGTGGCGAACGTAACTACGAAGGAGGAGCTAACCAATGAAAACCACAATCCTTTTCCTTAGCGTGGCGCTTTTAGCAGGTTGTTCCATGCGTGATACTGTCAATATTGATGATATGACAACAACTCAAGCATACGATCTTTCCGATAAGGATGGTGATGGCGTTATCGAAGCCCGTGAGCGCTGTAATGATACAGCCAAAGGAGCTGGCACAGATAACTACGGTTGTGGTCAGATCAAATCAATCAATGAGCGTAAGGAAATTAATGTATTATTTCCTAATAACTCAGCATATATAGCACCAGAGTATTACCCGCAAATAGAAGAAGTTGCTATTTTCTTACGTCAATATCCAACGACTAAAGTGACTATTGAAGGTCACACTAGTCGTACAGGTACTGACGAACGCAATGCGGTATTATCACAAGAGCGGGCAGATGCCGTCACCGCTGTACTGGCCGAACGTTTTGGTATCGACAGAAGTCGATTGACTGCAATAGGATATGGCTCAAGTCGGCCAGTCGTTCTAGAACGAACACCCGAAGCAGAAATTCGTAATCGTCGAGTCGTTGCAGAAGTGACGGGAGACGATACGGCGACAGATATGAAATGGACGATTTATTCCGTCGATAACGCAAAATAAGGTCTAACAGAGTAGGTTATGAACGGCAGGCCAAAGGGTACAAGTGCATTTATTCGAGCCTGCCGCTCTAGCCTTGTTGCATCTGCATTAGGGATTAGCTTTCTATATGCGTCTCCAACCCAAAAACTTGATGAAGCGAAAATCACCTCAACGTTAGAAAAACGCTATGGTGAACGTGCAGGGATGCGAGCACGGGCTTGGTTTAAAGTATTGGCAGAGGCAAGCACGGTTGACGAAAAGGAAAAGCTATTGAAAGTGAACAACTTCTTTAACTTATTCCGTTTTGTTGATGACATAAAATTATGGGGAGAATCAAACTATTGGGCCACTCCGATGGAGTTCATTGGGGTCAATGGTGGGGATTGTGAAGATTTTTCAATCGCCAAATATTTCACACTGCTTCAGTTAGGTGTTCCCGAAGATAAGATGCGGATCACTATGGTTAAAGCCACAAGCGTGAATCAGTATCATATGGTATTGGCTTACTATGATACGCCTTCATCCATCCCTCTAGTACTCGATAATCTCGACCATGTCATCAAACCCGCAACACAACGTAAAGATCTCATACCCGTTTACAGTTTTAACGGTAAACAGTTATGGCTAAATAAAGAACAGGGACGAGGCGTTTTAGCCGGCTCGTCAACACGACTCGAAAAATGGAATGACCTTAACCATAGGTTAGGGGTTGATCGCCTAAGACAACCCAAATTAAAACTGGAGTAGCACCCAAGATGACACTGTTTAGACAGATTTATTCGCTGCTTTTTAGCCTGTTTTTGTTAGTAGTAGCAAGCCTTGGCTATGTGCAATTCACTGAGACTCAAAGCTTTTTAACCAAGCAAATGGAATCGGATCTAAACAACGCCAGTACTTCGCTTGGATTAATGCTTACTCCTGCACTTGAAGCTGGCGATACTGCGGCTGCCGAAACCTTAGTTAACGTTATTTTTGAAGGCGGCTATTATCAAAATATCAAGTTGACTTGGATGGTTGATGGCAAACAACAGGAATGGAATAACCCGCTAAAAATTGAAGACGTCCCCCAATGGTTCATCAATTTAAAACTATTTAAGACAATCAAAAAAGAAAGCACTATTACCTCCGGATGGTTACAACTGGCGCAACTAGAAATCACTGCGCACCCAGGTTTTGGTTACCATGAATTATGGCGAATTATGTCAAATACCATTATCGCCTTTTCATTGCTGTTTTTAGTCGCCATTTTTACTGCAAGATTAGGATTAACTTGGATCTTAAAACCACTCCACGCTTTATCTGATCATGCTAAAAAGATTGCGGCGCGCCAGTTTGGCCCCGATATGCCCTTGCCTAAGACCACTGAACTCAAAGATCTCGTTACCGCATTCAACAGCATGTCAGCTCAACTTAAACAACTCTTCCAATCACTCGATGAAGAGGTTGGTACTTTACGTAAAAAGAATCTCACAGACCCCGCCTCTGGACTGCCTAACCGCCAATATGTGGTGAGCCGCCTCAATGGCTGGCTAAGCGAACCGAGTAGCGGAGCCCTGTTTTTAGCTAAGCTAGACTGGCTCGAAGAAGTTCACAGTAAATATGGCTATCAGGTTCGTGATGAAACCATTCGCCTATTGGCCGAAAAACTAGTTCAGCAATTAAATGAGATCACACCTTCTGTGATTGCGCGAATTGCCGCATTTGAGTTTGCCTTCCTCGTTACCGATGTCGAGCATGATCAAATTAGCAAATACCTGCAAACGCTGATCCGCACCATTAACCAAGAAATCTCTAAAGCGGGCTGTAAACCCAATGAAAACTTTGCCATTGGTGTCGCTGAACGTATTGGCCAAATGAAGGTATCCGATATTCTTGCCCAAGCAGACAACGCCCTGCAAAAAGCACTCAAAGAAAATAAGACCTTCCATTGGTTCGAGACAACCGAACAACAGCTTTTCACCCGAGAACAATGGCGCGATAACCTTAGCCACGCCATTAGCAACAAAAAATTCAAGTTTCGTTGGCAACCGATCCAATTTTGTAATGGCGATGGCGTGAGCCAAAGAGAACTTTATTGCCAACTCGAGTTGGGTGATAAGCTTGCTCATGCAGGCCAGTTTATGCCGTATATCGAGCTACTCTCACTCGGCTCATTACTCGATAAATGCCTCATTGAGACAGTCTACGAGCAAAAACTGCTTGAGCGTAACTATGAGCCACTGGCAATCAACCTAACGCATCAAAGTATTAGTGATCTCCAGTTCCACGACTGGCTTAATCACTTCCTGCGCAGTGCTCCACAGGTTGAACGGATTTGCTTTGAGATCCCTGAAGCAGGAGTTTATAGCGATTTAGAATCCTGTACTCGCCTTTGCAATATCATTAGAGACAATGGTGCAAAATTTGGTATAGACCACTTCGGCCGTCAATTTGGCTCCATGTCTTACCTGCAAGAGCTAAGACCGAGTTACGTTAAACTTGACCAATCTTTCTCTTACTATGACGAAGCATCACATAATAGCGAGCTCTGCCGTGCGATTATCAATGTGGCTAGAGGATTAGATATTCAGGTGATAGTGACAGGAATTCAAGAAGAAGCTCAGCTAGAGCGCTTTAATGAGCTAAAAACGGATGCCTATCAGGGCTTCATTGTCCCACCAGAAAATATCGACTAAATCGAACAACATTGCATTAAGGCTCCTTCGGGAGCCTTAATTATTTGAAGGGGAGATTGAATAAAGTATCGCAACACCTCATTGCGCAATCACGACGAGACAACAAGGCGTTTAAAAGACAGATACAAAAAAGCCTCAGTAATTCTTTCGAAATTCTGAGGCTTTAGTGTAATTGGTCGGTGATAGAGGATTCGAACCTCTGACCCTCTGGTCCCAAACCAGATGCGCTACCGGACTGCGCTAATCACCGTAACTGTTAACTATTTGCCTGAAAAATCAAGCGCGCTAGTTATGCGAAGAATGTGGTCGGTGATAGAGGATTCGAACCTCTGACCCTCTGGTCCCAAACCAGATGCGCTACCGGACTGCGCTAATCACCGAGATGTTAAATGAAATGGGGTGACTGATGGGGCTCGAACCCACGACAACCGGAATCACAATCCGGGACTCTACCAACTGAGCTACAATCACCACTGAATTTCACTTTACTGCTAACCTCAAGCTCACAACTCATTCGGAGAGATGGTGCGCCCAAAAGGATTCGAACCTTCGGCCTCACCCTCCGGAGGGGTGCGCTCTATCCAGCTGAGCTATGGGCGCTCGCCTTGGTTAGCGCCGCATATAGTATGGACAAATAGCCCTTGAGTCTATAGCTGTTTTGCACTTTTTTTACTGACTGCTCAAGTTTTGATACATTAGCATGCTTTTTCAGCGGAATGACAGCGTAAATATGACTTGGATGTTACGGTATTTCATGTTAATTATAACGTTTGGTAAACAATTAACGCAGAACTGATTAGTGAGTATCATGTTTAGGGATGAAGATGAAACTACCCCACCTCGAGCTCATGAGGTTGAACGCTTAAAAAAGAGACTTAATCGCCTTAAATATTTGGCGAATAAGTATAAGCGTGCGGAAGTCGTTCAAAATGCGTTACTCGAATTATCCCATATCGCGACGCAAGTTCCGTCCCTCGAAGAATTCTATTTAGGTGTACACCATCACTTAAAGCAACTGATCTCTGCCGATAACTTTTTTATTGCAACACTGGATGTCACCACGGGGGTCATTTCTGTTCCCTTCTTCGCCGATGAAAAAGACGCCCATCCTTCTCAATTGTATCCAGAGCAGTCACTATCAACACTGTTGCAGCAAGGTTTGACTGGTTATGTATTCCGCACTGGTGAGACCCTACTGTGTAATGAAGCAAAAGTAGATAAACTTGTTCAAGCTGGAGAGATACTTAATCTAGGTTCGCCCTGCCACCTTTGGCTAGGGGTGCCGATAAAACATGAAGATACGGTCACTTCTGTTCTCGTTGTACAAACCTATGATACCAATGTCAGTTACGGCGATATCGAAGTCGAGTTAATGACCTTTATTTGCCACCACATTGCCGGCGTGATGGAAAGGCTTAAACATCAAGAACAACTAGAACAAGCCATTCAACAACGTACCAAGGAGCTCAGCCAAGCCTACGATAAACTCAAGCAAGAAGTGTACGAGCGACGTAGAGCTGAGCGACTGCAAAAATCATTATTTGAAATCGCCGAGCTGGCGAGTTCTGGCTCTGATAACCCTGATTTCTATGCTCAGTTGCATAATGTTATCCGCCATCTTATTCCAGCCAATAACTGTTATATCGCCCTCCTCAATGAAGCGGGTACACATTTAACCTTCCCATTTTATGTTTCCCAATTAGGCAACCAACACCCAGGAACTAGGCCACTGCAAGATGGGCTGACGGAGTATGTGCTTAAACACAAGCGCCCATTGCTCTTGGATCAAAATGACATTAATGGCTTGATTGCCTCGAAAGAGATTTATGCTAAGGCACCAGCCTTAAATCACACTCAGACAATGCATCAATGGATTGGTATACCTCTGTTTATCCATGATGAAGTCCGCGGCGCGCTGACGATTTATAGTTTTAGCATGACCCAAAACTACCAAACTAAAGATTTGGAGTTATTGACCTTTGTCTCGCAGCATATTGGGGCTGCCATTGAGAAAAAGCTTGCTGCGGAATCATTACGCCGTAGCTACGAAGATCTGGAAGAAAAAGTCGCGGCGAGGACCACTGCCCTCGCCGAGCTGAATAAGGATCTTGAAAAAGAAATCCGCCAGCGTCGCAATATGGAAGCCAAACTTGTCCATGATGCTAAGCACGATGCGCTCACAGGATTACCAAATCGTGCGATGTTTATGGAGCGACTCAATCAGGCTATCAAACATGTGCGGCGCCATAGCCTAGAGCAGTTTGCTCTGCTGTTTATCGACCTCGACCGCTTCAAGCAGATTAACGACACTATGGGTCATTTAGAGGGCGATAGATTCCTAATTGAGACCGCAACTCGCTTACGCGGCTGCATCCGTAGCAACGATACGTTGGCAAGACTCGGTGGCGATGAGTTTGTAATCCTGCTTGATACCATCAACGGTATCAACGATGCCCGTGATGTGGCCGAACGGGTCATTCAAAAAATCTCACAATCCTACAAATTAGGCGCTGTTGAATTCCATTCAGGAGCCAGTATTGGGATCACCATTAGCGGTAATAAGCTGGATACTAGTGAGTCCATGCTACGTAATGCCGACACAGCCATGTACCAAGCCAAGGCAAATGGCAAAGGCTGCTATGTGATTTTCGACGATAGCGCCTCCCAGCAAAAGATGCAGGATATTGCCTTCGAAAATGATTTTAAACAGGCATTGCACGCGGGCGAGTTACAGTTGAGCTTTCTACCTATTATCGACTTACACACACTGAAAACCCAAGCGCTTGAATGTCGATTAATCTGGGAACACCCGCTGTGGGGAACGATTCCACAGGATATTCTCAATAAATTAGCCGAACAAGCAAACCTCATGGTTGAGCTAGATAAATATCTGATAAATTTGGTAGATAAGAGTCAAAATCAACTACACGTCAGTCACGGGGAAACCATTGATTTACATCTGATGTTATCAAGCCAACACCTAAAACATAAGCATGTACTCCGTGGTTTAAAAAACACCCTCAAACAAACCCAATTAGTCATGCCACAGCTTTGGTTATTTTTTAATGAAAAAGCCTTAGTACAAGAGACAGAAAATCACATTAGTGGCTTTGAGTTATTGAAAAAACTGGGCGTGAATTTAGGGATTAGCCACTACGGTAGCGGCCACAGTCCGTTAAATAGCTTGTTATTTTTACCGATTAAGGGCTTAAAGCTCGATGCCAACATCACCAAACAGTTGCAGGATGAGCAACATATTAAATTGATGTCAGCCTATCAAAAGGCGGCCTCAACCTTAGACTTACAAACCTTTGTTGATGGTCTTCAGAGTACCGAGCAAGTGAAAATTTTCCACTCTTTAGGCTACAGTTTTGGCCAAGGGGGAGCCTTAGCTCACCCTTTTCCATTGATGAAAATCGAACAACAGGTTTGTGCCTGAAGGCAGTAATCATATGATTTACCATAGGATTACTGTTTTTTAAACATATCCCTTAAATTCGAGATATGGCTGCGCCCGGTCTGCATGCGCTCCTGCTCTGTTTGCTGCGGTTTGCGGTTTTCCCAAATCAGATCATCCTGCGGTAACTCATGCAGAAAACGGCTCGGCTCGCAGCGCATGGTCTCACCAAACTGGCGACGCTCACGGCAAAGAGTAAACCACAGCTCGCGCTGGGCGCGCGTAATCCCCACATACGCCAGGCGACGCTCTTCGTCGACGTTATCTTCATCTATGCTGGTTTGATGTGGCAGAATGCGCTCCTCAACCCCCACCATAAACACATAGGGGAATTCCAGCCCTTTAGACGCATGCAGCGTCATTAGCTGCACCTGATCGCCGCCTTCATCTTCGCTGTTACGCTCCATCATATCTCTAAGCGTTAGGCGGTTAACCACTTCCGGCAAGGTCATAGGTTCATCTAATTCATCCCCAGAGAGCATTTCCGTCACCCAGCGATACAACTCGGAGATGTTTTTCATCCGCATCTCGGCGGCCTTAGCACTGGTACTGGTCTCGTATAAATAGTCTTCGTAATTAATCTTACGGATCAACTGTTTTACGGCTTCAACCGGTTCGCCTCGTTCGGCGTGCTCACCCGTATCGACAATAAAGCGACCAAATTGATACAAGGCCGACATGGCATTAGGCGGTAAATGATGATTCAGATCAGGATCAAAAATCGCCTCGAACATGGAGATATGTTTCTCGTTGGCAAAGTTACCCAAACGCTCCAAGGTGGATGGACCTATACCCCGTTTAGGTAAGTTAACCACCCGCAAAAAGGCGTTATCATCATCGGGATTTACCACCAATTTAAGGTAGCCCATGATGTCTTTAATCTCTGCACGGGCAAAAAACGAGGTGCCGCCGCTTAACTTGTAAGGGATACGGTTAGTCATCAATGCACGCTCGAGCAGGCGAGACTGATGGTTACCCCGATACAGAATCGCGTAATCACCAAATTGGGTGCGACCGACAAACTTGTGGCGAATAATTTCGGCGACGACACGCTCTGCTTCTTGCTCCTCATTGGCGGCAAACAGCACCCGCATCGGCTCACCATAAGCCAGTTCGCTAAATAACGACTTATCATACACATGGGGATTGTTGGCGATAAGAATGTTAGCCGCCCGCAAAATTCGCTGGCTAGAGCGATAATTCTGTTCGAGTTTAATCAGCTTAAGCTTGGGAAAGTCTTTGCCCAACAGCACTAAGTTCTGCGGTTTAGCCCCGCGCCATGAATAGATGGACTGGTCATCGTCCCCCACCACAGTAAAACGCGCGCGCTCGCCCACCAGTAACTTAACCATTTCATACTGGGATGTGTTGGTATCTTGATATTCGTCCACCAGCAGGTATTGGATCTTGGTTTGCCAGCGCGTACGCACTTCTTCGTGATGCCTTAGCAATAGGGTCGGTAGCAGAATTAAGTCATCAAAATCCAAAGCGTTGTAGGCTTTCATATGCTGGGCATAACGCTGATACAACATGGCAAACAACTGTTGCTGTTCATCCTTTGCCAGCTTGCGCGCCTGGTCGGGAATAATCAGCCCCCCCTTCCAGTTGGAAATCGCCCCCGCGAGGGCTTTGAGTAGGTCCTTATCTTCCTGTAATTCTTTTTGAGTCAGTTCTTTGAGGAGCGCAAGCGTGTCTTGATCATCGAATAACGAGAATCCTGGCTTTAATCCCAGCACTTTATGCTCACGTTTTACAATCTCAAGCCCCAAAGTGTGGAAGGTCGAAATCCACAACCCTCTAGCCTCTTTGCGCCCCATAGACTGTGCGACCCGCTCCTTCATCTCGCGCGCGGCTTTGTTGGTAAAGGTTACCGCCGCGATATTGCGCGCATTGTAGCCACACTTTTGCACTAGATAGGCAATCTTGTTGATAATTACGCGTGTTTTGCCACTGCCCGCGCCCGCTAACACTAAGCAGGGACCCGAAACATAATGAACAGCATCATTTTGGGCAGGATTGAGTTTCATCGTCGCGCAATATCCAAACAAGTATTCTGAAGGGGGATGGGATCATAGCAGAAGCCAAGGTTTTAAGGCCAACAAATCCCGAGGTATCACAAAGGCGCATTTAGCCAACGAAAATCTCATCCTACACAATCGGATACCAAGAGGTTTGCCTGTAGAAAAACTAATTGCATACAGACTTTCCAAAATCACACTTTTGCCATTTTTTGAGCTAACTTGTTGCTAAGGTCAATTTCAACGATTAAAATCAACATGAATGAACGTTCATTCATGAGTTTAGATATTGGAAATTGAATGGATAATAACGCGACTTAATACTCCGCTCCGCCGAAAAAATTATTGCGACAGAGGGATTACATAATCTTTCAATGCAAAAGCTTGCCGCGGATGCCGGAGTCGCCGCAGGTACGATTTATCGCTACTTTAAAGACAAAGAAGATTTGATCATTGAGCTGCGTAAAGACGTATTACAACAAATTGCCAGCAAGTTGCTTGAAAACATTAATGAAGGCAGCTTTGACGAAAAATTTCGCCGCCTATGGTTCAAGATTGTTGAACTGGGTCGTGAACAATCCCATGCAAATTTGAGTTTTGCTCAGTATTCCCACCTCCCAGAGGTAGATGCACCTGAGCACCAAGCATTTGAAAGAGAAATATTTCAACCACTACACCAATTATTTGAGCAGGCAAAAAACCAAGGAATGATTCAAAAGCTTGATAATACCTTGTTGTTTTCTATCGCCTTTGAGCCGGCTATTGCCATAGGAAAACGCCTACGGCGAGGCCATTTGGAATGTACAGAAAATGAAATCCGGCGGGCATGTGAATTATGCCTAAAGGCCATTTCAATCAATCTTCAACTTTAACTCTAGGAATCTTTAGCACCATAAAAAAATGGACTCTAAGTATGCTAGCGATCGCTGTACTTGCCTTTGGCTCAGTGATCGGCTTTAACCTGATGGTAAAAAATAAAATCGCCGAGGCGATCGCCAATATGCCAGAGGCTGAGTTTCCTGTAACAGCCATGACATTAGATATGCAAAAGTGGCAACCCACAATTGATGCGATTGGCTTTGTTGAGCCGCATCAAGGGGTGACCATCTCCAACGAATTAGCAGGACGCGTCACCAGCATTAATTTTGAAAACGGTAGCCGAGTGGAAAAAGGCCAACTACTGGCCGAACTCGATGCCAAAGTGGAAAGAGCCAACCTTAAAAGCAAAATGGTACAACTGCCCGCCGCTGAGGCCGACTTTAAACGCCTTACAAAACTCTATGCGCAAAAGTCAGTCTCTAAACAGGATCTAGACAATAGTGAATCTAAATATCTGGCCTTACAGGCGGATATTGAAAGCTTAAAAGCCACTATCGAGCGCCGTGAAATCAGTGCGCCTTTCAGTGGTTTAGTGGGTATTCGTAACATTAACTTAGGTGAATATCTTCAGCCTGGTACCGATATTGTGCGTCTCGAAGATATCAGCACAATGAAAATCCGCTTCACTATTCCGCAAACCCAATTACCTCGTATTGCCGTAGGTCAAAAAATCCATGCGTTTGTGGACTCTTATCCTGAGCAACCCTTCGAAGGTGAAATTGCCGCGATTGAACCCGCCGTGTTTTACCAAAGCGGTCTGATCCAAGTGCAAGCACGCATTCCTAACGATAACGCCAAACTGCGTAGCGGGATGTTTGCCCGAGTATCCATCCTATTGCCAGAACTGAACGATCAGTTTGTACTGCCACAAACCGCCATCAACTTTACCCTTTATGGTAACTCTATTTACCTCATCAAAGAGGTCGAAGAAAACGGTAAAAAGCTGGCTAGAGTCGAGCAAATCAACCTGACGGTATTAGAGCGTAACGGCAATAACGCGCTGGTGAGTGGAGCGTTAAAAGCGGGAGATCGTATTGTCACCTCGGGGCAAATTCGCCTCAGTAACAACAGTAAAGTGACAGTGGTTGAAGACCAAGCCCTGACCCACTCCGACACTATGCCAAAGCTGTAATAGGAGCAAGATAATGCGCTTTACAGATATCTTTATTAGGCGACCCGTACTCGCCGCCTCAATCAGCTTTCTCTTGCTGCTGTTAGGCTTTAATGCCCTCAATAGCATGCAAGTGCGTGAATATCCGAAGATGACGAATACCGTAGTCACGGTATCGACCAGTTATTACGGCGCGGATGCAAATCTAATCCAAGGTTTTATTACTCAACCGTTAGAGCAAGCGTTAGCGCAGGCCGATAACGTTGACTTTATGACCTCAGAGAGCTTCCTCGGCACCTCGAAAATCTCGGTGTATATGAAGCTCAATACCGATCCGAATGGCGCCTTGGCCGATATTCTCGCTAAAGTGAACTCAGTGAGATCGCAACTGCCCAAAGAGGCTGAAGATCCCAGTGTTGAAATGTCCACTGGCTCGCAAACCTCTGTACTGTATATTTCATTTTTTAGTGACCAGATTAACTCAAGCCAGCTAACGGATTACCTTGAGCGCGTCGTCAAACCCCAGCTCTTTACCATTGACGGCGTTGCTAAGGTGAATTTACTCGGTGGTATTAAATACGCCATGCGTATATGGCTCGATCCGGCCAGAATGGGGGCGTTTAACCTCTCCTCCAGCGATGTAATGCAAGTATTGCAGGCGAACAACTATCAGTCAGCGGTAGGTCAAACCAACAGTGTTTACACCCTTTTTAACGGCACCGCAGACACTCAAGTTGCCACCATCGAAGAGTTAAAACGCTTAGTGATCGGCAGTAAAGACGGTTTAGTCGTTCGTCTCGGTGATATTGCCGATGTCAGCCTCGAAAAGAGCCATGATATCTTCCGCGCCTTAGCCAATGGCAAAGAAGCCGTGGTCATCGGCCTTGATGTCACGCCAACGGCTAACCCGCTTACCGTTACGGCTGATACCCGCGCCCTGTTACCTGAAATTGAGCGTAACTTACCGCCATCCATTGAATCGAGCATTCTGTACGACTCCTCACTCGCAATTGATGAATCGATTAAAGAAGTGGTTAAAACCATTGGTGAAGCCGCGATTATTGTTATCGTGGTAATCACTCTTTTCTTAGGTTCGCTTCGCGCCGTGGTGATCCCGATTGTGACCATTCCGCTCTCGCTGATTGGGGTTGCCATCATCATGCAGATGTTTGGTTTTACGCTCAATCTCATGACCCTACTGGCCATGGTGCTCGCCATTGGTTTGGTGGTTGACGATGCGATTGTGGTGGTCGAAAACGTCGACAGACATATCAAGCTGGGTGAATCGCCCTTTAGAGCCGCGATTATCGGTACCCGCGAAATCGCGGTGCCAGTGATCTCCATGACCATTACCCTCGCCGCGGTTTATGCGCCGATTGCCTTAATGGGCGGGATCACCGGCTCATTATTTAAGGAGTTTGCCCTTACACTCGCAGGTTCTGTGTTTATCTCGGGCATAGTGGCACTGACACTGTCACCCATGATGTGTGCCAAAATTCTCAAACCCCATACCGCACCTAATCGGTTCGAAATGGGAGTCGAAAACTTCCTCACGGGGCTGACTCGCCGTTACAGCAACATGCTAGATGCGGTGATGTTACATCGCCCAGTGATCGTCGCCTTTGCGATTATCGTGTTCGCTTCACTGCCAGTGTTGTTTAAGTTTATCCCGTCAGAACTGGCGCCCAACGAAGATAAAGGCGTAGTAATGATGATGGGCACGGCACCTTCGACTGCAAACTTGGACTACATCCAAGCCAATATGGGCTTAGTCACAGATATGATTAAGGCACAGCCTGAATCAGCCGCGTCACTCGCCTTTGTGGGCGTACCAAGTTCCAGCCAAGCCTTCGGGATAGCGCCATTAGTACCTTGGAGCGAGCGGGATAAGAGCCAAAAACAAATGCAGGAGTTTTTTGCTAAAGAAGTAAAACACATTCCTGGAATGGCGATTACCACCTTCCAAATGCCTGAGCTGCCTGGGGCGTCGAGTGGTTTACCGATTCAGTTTGTGATTACTACATCAAACTCCTTCGCCAGCCTCTTCCAAATCGGTACCAGCGTACTGGAAAAGGTGCAAAAGAGTCCCTTGTTTGTGTACTCAGAAATCAACCTGAAATTTGATTCAGGCACAATGAAACTGCATATCAAGCGTGACTTAGCCGGGACCTACGGCGTGACCATGCAAGATATCGGGATCACACTCGCCACCATGATGAGTGATGGCTATGTGAATCGCATTAACTTGGATGGTCGCTCCTACGAAGTGATCCCACAGGTGGAGCGTAAACTGCGGGCGAACCCAGAATCGCTGGCTAATTACTATGTCAAAGCCGCCGATGGTAAATCCATTCCGCTATCCAGCTTGGTTGATATTGAAATGGTGGCCGAGCCTCGCTCACTGCCGCACTTTAACCAAATGAATGCCTTGACTGTGGGTGGTGTAGCCGCGCCAGGCGTAGCCATTGGTGATGCCATCAGCTTTTTGCAAAATATTGGCGATAACGAGTTACCTAAGGGTTATAGCTACGACTTCCTCGGTGAAGCGCGCCAGTTTGTCACTGAAGGTTCAGCACTTTATGCCACTTTCTTACTGGCAATTGCGATTATTTTCTTAGTACTCGCCAGCCAATTTGAAAGCCTTAAAGATCCCTTAGTCATCTTGGTATCTGTGCCGCTGGCGATTAGCGGCGCCTTGATTGTACTCGGGTGGACCCATGTGTTTGGCTTAGCCAAAATTAATATCTACACCCAAGTAGGATTAATTACCTTAGTGGGTCTTATCACTAAACACGGGATCTTGATGTGCGAAGTGGCCAAAGAGGAGCAACTCCACCGTGGGCTATCTAAACTTGAGGCGATTAAACTGGCGGCAACCATCCGCTTACGCCCGATTTTAATGACCACAGCAGCGATGATTGCGGGTCTGTTACCGCTATTGTTTGCTTCCGGCGCAGGTGCGGTAGCACGCTTTAATATCGGTATTGTGATTGTCGCAGGTTTATCGATTGGGACCATTTTCACCCTGTTTGTATTACCGGTGATTTATACCTATCTTGCTGAAAAACATGAGCCTTTGCCCGTGTTTGACGAAGATACCGACGGGCTAGCCCACAACAGCTAACCGCATCCAAGTAAAACCTACGTCCCTTAAGACGTAGGTTTTGCAAGGCGGTTTTCTTTTGAAAGCCAACGTACTAGGTTACAATCCCCCCATTCAGTAAAGAGGCGGACAAGAAGATGATCAATCCAAAGAAAATCGAAGAAATGGCGAAGCAACTGAGCGATAGCCTGCCCAGCGGTCTTAAGCAATTTGCCGGCGAATTTGAAGAGCGCAGCAAGCAAGTGCTGCAAAATCAATTGCTCAAGTTGGATATGGTGTCCCGTGAGGAGTTTGAAGTACAACAGCATGTATTACTGAAAACCCGCGAGAAATTAGAAGCCCTGCAAGCACAAGTGAATGAGCTTGAGAAAAAGCTAAACGCCGCGGACTAACTTATAATGCCTGTTTGAAAGAGCACAGTTAGCGATAGCGCAGCTGTGCTTTTTTGTTTTAACACTTCAAGCATTAAGTCACTTAGGGAAATAATGCAACAACTCGCCAGCTACATCCTTGCTATTCAAGGCTATCCTAGCCCAGTTTCAGTGGTGAGCCACACCCAAGAGCAGCAAAGTTATCGAGACGATAATGCTGAAATGTGTGAATCTTTGACCTTATATCACTTCGATAACGGGGTTGTGGTCAGTCTGTTAAGCGAGCAAGATAAACAAGCTGATGAGCCAAACGCGGTTTGTGAGGATTATTGGTTGAGTTATCGAGTCGTCACCGCCAATATCGCGATTTCGCCGCAGCAAAAATCCTTTAGCAATCTTTGTCAGCAGCGCTTTTGGCTTAAGATGCAGCAAGGGCTTACCGAGTGAGAATAGTTGTGGGCGCCAAGACTTAAGCGCTCGAATTCGAATCGTCAGGGAAGAAGACAATGGATACTACAAGCACCACTTTCTATCAGGACTATCTGCTTTGGGGATTATTGCTCCTTGGCGGCCTGCCACTGCTCAGCTATCCCTTTGTAGTCCTCGCCAGCCTGATGGGACTTGCCAGCCGCACCACGATTAACGTGCATTGGTTTTACCAACTGATGAATAAATGCTTTTTATGGGGAACCCTTGCTTATCCCTTAGTGTACATTCCCTGCTACTGGCTCGCGCGGGGGGATAAGAGTTCATTATCCTTAGCCTATGCCGCCCTGCCGCTGTTCTTTTTGGCCCTGCTGTACCTGTGCTTTCGCTGGATGGATGTACCATCTAAAAACAAATGCCCTGATAACGACAAAGATCCCGATTAGATCTTCTGCTGCCGCCCGTATAGTTGTTTAAATGCCTTATGGTTAGCCTTCACCAGTTTCCAGCGGCTGCAACCATTAAAACGCGCATACTCAGCAACTGCCGTCTCAAATGCTGCACAGAAGTCATCATCCATGCCGCTAAATCCCTCTTCTAAAGTCAGCTGTTGTAATAACAGTAAACCGCTTTGCCGCTCGGCTTTCACATCCACTCGACCAACAAAGCAGTCACGCCACAAAATCGCGAGGGAGTAATAGCCATATTGGCGTTTTTCGGCGGGCACATAGACTTCAATTTGGTAATCAAAATCAAACCATTGCTTTAATCGCTGCCGCTGAATTAATAGATTATCGAAGGGATTGAGTAACCAGACTCGATTGGGTATTGCAGCGGTTATTTGCAGCTCGGGGCGATAAAAATACCATTGCCCTTCGGCCTTAAAGCTTGTCAACTCACCTTGAGACTGCATAGCGGCTAATTGCTCATTCACATTAGCTTTTATGCCTTTGCGCAGATAAGCGATTTGCGCTGCCGAGCCAAAGGCATGGGCATCGAGATAACGCTCAATCAAATGGCGAGCAAACTCGGTCTCACTCGGGGCTTGGCTATCGATATGACTTGGGAGCACGCGCTCAGTCAAATCATAGCATTTTTGAAATTTCTCCCGCCGCACCACCATTAGCTCGCCGCGCATAAACAACTGTTCTAGCGCCTTTTTGGCGGGTTTCCAGTCCCACCAGGCACCGTTTTTGCCTTCAGTATGCTCAAAGTCACTGGCTTTAAGTGGCCCTTCGGCGCGAATGCGGGCACGCACTTCCTGCATCACCTTATCGTCTGGCTCAAACCAATGTTTGCCGCCATTTTGCAGCTGTTGTTTACGTTGCAAACTAAAACGGTAGTCGGCAATGGGTAAATATGCCGCCGCATGGGACCAATATTCAAAAATCTCACCCTGTGCTAACGCTGTATCTAACATCTGCGGTTGATACTGTGGTATCCGGCTATGCAACACATGGTGGTGCGCCCGCTCGACCACATTAATCGAATCGATTTGCACATACCCGAGACGGCTAATAAGCTCACAGACCGACGTCTGCGGTTGTAATAAGCCCTGCTGTTGCATATTCAATTGCAACCACTCACGGGGTGAAAAAGGGCTCGACATAAATTCTCCCAAAATGCTCAAAACGATTGCGCCCTAAGATTGATGCCATGACTGACGGATGATCAAAAGGATAATCCTCTTACTTTTGTCGGATATTTCGTAAACTTAGCGTGAATTTGTCAGCTCGCGTACAACTTGAGTTAACATAGGGCATTTCCTCGCTTAGGGCTATCGCTTACCTCGAGTCAAACAACTCCCTCTTACAAAGGTTAGCCCCTCATTAAGGATTGATGAATGAATATCTATTACCGCGAAGCCAAACTCTGCGGCCGTAAAACCGGCAATGGTACTAAACTGCCATTTTTAATGAATATGCTGTACTCACTCGGTGAAAAGAATGGCGAGTTACAACCTTTCAGCATCGACGATATTAAGGCAGTCCTGTTTAACCAACATCAATCGATTGGCTGCTCCATTAAAGCGCCTTTACCCATAGTCTCTTGGCGTAGCGAAGCCATTTGGTACGAGCTATTCAAAGGTGAAGCGCCCGTGTATCTGCCCCAATGCATCACCTTTAGCAATGGCGCAATCGACTATGCAATTGTCGTGATTGGCGATGAGTATGAGCTACGTATTTGGCCGGACTGCAATAATCGTGAGCGTGAAAAACACCAATGGTTTTCACACCATGCCGCCGTATACTCCGAAGAAATCGATGTCTTTAAGGAATGTCTTGAGGTGCTACTCAAACATATCCGCAAGGAAGATGACTTTGAGGCTAAACACCCGAAATTTGGCAAACAACGCACCAGTTCAAAATAGGTTTTAGCGCACTTAAAGGCGATTGCCATAATTTTGCCACTATTGATCAGCAACTTGCCCGCAACTTCCGTGGGCAAATCTGTTTTAATACCCGCCGTAATATCGAGTTAGCCCAACAGTATGCAATGGCGACTCGCGCGTATTTCATAGGGAATGAAATCCATGTTTAACATTATTTTCTGGGTGCTCACGTTACTGAGTTTGGCGCTGTTTGGCGGCGCAATTTATTTAGTGGCGCGCGCACTCCTTAAAAAACTCAATCGTGATCAAGGAACCGATATGTCAACACAAGAGCCGTGGGCAGCAACTACGACAAAGGGAACGGCATTAAAAAACACCACCTTATTAAAAGCCATCACCATTGGCATACTATCGATTGTGGCCTTGCTACCGCTCGGGATCATTATGGATATGACGTCCGATCGCGAAATGCTTTACAACAGCGTGGTCGATGAAATCGGCCGTTCATGGGGCGAGCAGCAAACTCTCTCAGGCCCAGCGTTGGTGATCCCCTACAGTTATTTTGTGATGCAAGAAGAAGTCAGTAACGACGGCAAAACCCGCCACGAAGTGAAGCGCACCTATCAAGATGAGCTGGTGATTCTGCCGAAAAAGCTCACTCTCGATTTAGACCTAAAACATGATTTCCGTACCCGTGGCATTTATCAATCGCTGGTGTATAACGCTGCGCTTAAGGGGCAGGCTGACTTTCGCTTAAATCGTTATGACATTCCTAACCTTATCGCCTTTGATAACAAAAATGCCCGTTTAGTCTTTGGTGTGTCATCAAACCAAGCAATTGATAAAGTAGAAAAGATTGAGGTGACAGGCGATTCAGTCTTACTCTCTGGCTCGCTGATGTCGGGCACTGGCTTGACGACTGGCGGTCTAGAGAAAGGCTTTAACCAAGGGATCCAAGTCGGCGAAGCAAGTGATTTTAGCGTGAACTTTGCCATGACACTGCGCGGCTCTCAGTCGATTAGTGCCCTGCCATTAGGCGAGCAAACCTTGTTGAATATCCATGCCGACTGGCCGCACCCGAGTTTTAAAGGCTTACTCCCAGCAGAGCGCGAAATCACTGCCAACGGATTTACCGCCAGCTGGAATATCAGTCACTTAACTCGCAACTATCCGCAGGAGTTTATTAAGAGTAATCAGTCGACGCTTACCGAAGTCGTGGCCAATGCCATGTTATTTGAACCTGTAACCCATTACGGCAAGATTGAGCGCTCAGTTAAATACGGCCTACTGTTTATCGTACTGACTTTTATCATGTTATTTATCTTCGAGCTGGGTCAAAAGACCAGCCTAAGCACAGTGCAATATATGCTGGTTGGCAGTGCGATGGCCCTGTTCTACCTGCTGTTACTGTCACTCTCGGAGCATCTTGCCTTCCTGCAAGCCTATCTGATCGCCGCCTGTATTCCTGTACTGTCGGTATCCGCCTATGTGGGCAGTGCTACCGCTAGCCTTAAGCGTGGTGCAATTGTCGGCACTATGCTGGTGAGCTTGTATGCGGTGTTGTACTCAATACTGCAATTAGAAGATTACGCCCTACTGATGGGTACTGGCTTGTTATTAGTGGTTTTACTGATTTTGATGTTCGTAACCCGTCATCAACCCAAGGACACAGTGCAATAGCACCTACCGCTCCACCCTTGAAGACCCCCGACAGCGCACTTTTTGCTGTCGGGATTTTTTTATTGGCAAGACCACATGTGACATGTAGCCTATTGCGTTTACTCGGAGGCAAATATTTTGACTCATCCAGCCTATCTTCTACGTCGTTTGGCGCTTGTATGGTTACTGCTAGCAGCGATTCCAAGCCTACTGTTACTTACGCAAAATCAATTATTTCCGCTGCTCGATCTACAATCGCCCTTAGCCAGAGCCTTGTACTGGCTCACCACAACCGGCACAGCGCCCTATGGTGTTGCGACTGTTTTAGTCGTGTTGGCGCTTGCCTATTGTTATATGCCTAAAGCATTATTTATTAACTTGTTTTTAGCCATCAGCCTAAGCCAAGTATTAAGCCTAAGCACTAGCCATGCCCTTAAAAGTTTTTTTAAAGAGCCAAGGCCCAATCTGGTGTATCTATCTGAGCAAGCACTCCCAGATGATGCACAGTTAACTCCGCAAACCTTCTATCAACTCGCAAAACCAGAACGCTCACAGGCCATTGCTGAGGCGCTGACCGAGCTGCAAACGAGAACCTCAGCGGTAAAACTGTCCCCAAAAATCCACCAACATTGGGAAGATGAAATCGGCTATTCCTTCCCGTCTGGACACACCATTTTTGCCGTAACCTTAGTGCTAACCGCCAGCTACTATCTGCTTTTAGCGGGTTTACCTCTATTCACCAGTGCGTTATTGGTTTGGGGATTATTGATGGGCCTAAGCCGTATGCTACTCGGCATGCACTGGCCGCAGGATGTGCTCTTTTCCACCCTACTGGCCGCAATCATCAGCAGCTTAAGCATATTTTTGGTCAGTAAAATGCGTCTATTCACGCAAAGGTTTGCGAAAACCTCTTCGCAATAACGCCTAGACCGACAATTCGCCATCAGACCTTTATACCAATCGTATTAAATATCTGTTCATTCAGCGGGAGTTAAACGCGCTTTAGACAAGGCGAAGGCTTGAAGGCATAGTGGTGCTCTGTCGAAAGCCTTAAACGCAGTATAAAGCACGTTCAACCCCGCCCTTCGGGAGCCTCACAGGCATCTCACTCCGGTGTTGCATTGACTTAAAAGGGAATGACCATTTCTGCGTCAATGCGCCTTGGATTGAAATGCCTGTGAGGCTCTGAACTGATTAGATATTTAATGTGATTGGTATTACACAAGATTTTTGGCAAACAGCGCTAACACTGGCAAACTAGGGGTAGAGTCCGCTACCCCTAAACTTTCCATGACTGAAACTCACCCATATAAACTCGACCAACTCGATTTAACCATTTTGCGTTTACTGCAAACCCACGGCAGGTTATCGAATCTTGAACTGGCAACGAAAGTCGGCCTGTCGCCGTCCCCTTGCTCACGCCGCGTTAAAGCCCTAGAAGAAGCGGGTTATATTGCTGATTATGCGACGCGTCTGTCAGCGGATAAATTCAACCTACATTTGACTGCGTATATCCATGTAAGGATGGAAAAACACACGCCTGCAATCCTCAACCAATTTGAAGCCAATATACAGGGCTACGAAGAAGTCCAAGAATGCGCGCTGATCACGGGTTCTGAAGCCGACTATCAACTCAAAGTGTTAGTCCAAGATATGGCGCACTTTCGTACTTTTCTGTTAGATAAACTCACCACAAATGTGCATATCGCAGGTGTGCATTCCAGCTTCGTGTTGAAAAAGGTCAAGGAGCACACGGCCATCCCCTTAAGCCATATCACTATTGAACCCTAAGCGCAGTAAAAGCGGCAACTTCTGCGATAGCGTGAGACCAATGCAGCTATGGTTGCAGCGTAGCTCCTCCAAACTACTCATCCTGCGAAAGGTATTTTTGGCGATAAGATCACAATTTATTAGGTTTTTACTATCGCAATTAATCGCTAAAGCGAGGCAGTCAGCCACCGCCACGTGCAACATAATCGCGAACCTCACCATAAATCAAAATTTAACACCAAAATTAAAGCAAAATACAAATAATAATTGCAGATTAATATCAATTTAACGCACTAAAATTGCGTTGAACTTCTTATTTATCCGCCTAAGATACGCCTTCTTTTTACGGGAGGCACAATGCAATCGGCCAATACAAATTCGACTAACCATTTCAGCTCACGCTTAGGTTTTATTATGGCGGCAGCCGGCAGTGCCGTTGGTGTCGGCAACATTTGGGGATTCCCCACCCAAGCGGCAACCCATGGCGGCGGTGCCTTTTTGCTGGTGTACCTAGTACTGATTTTTATCCTAGGCATTCCCATGCTGATGGCTGAACTTATGATTGGTCGCCACGGACAAACCAACCCCGCCGATGCCATGGGTAAACTCGGTTGCAACTCGCTCAGCCGCAATTTAGGCAAGACAATAGGATTAATTTCTATCGTAACAGCAGGGTTGATCTACACCTTCTACAGCATTCTTTCTGGCTGGTTTGTGAGCTACGCCATCGCCCCAATTGCCACGGCTATGGGCTCGCACGATACCGCCGCTTGGCTAGTGGATTTCTCGCTATCGCGCAATCTGGTGTTCACGCTAATTTTTAGCGCACTGGTATTTCTGGTATTGCTGCAAGGCGTGCAAGACGGCATAGAGAAATGGTCTAAACGCTTAATGCCGCTATTGTTGATCATGCTGATCGCAGGCGTGGCCTATATCTTCACCCTCAATGGCGCGAGTGAAGGTATTACCGCACTATTAACGCCTAACGTTGCCAAGGCTATCGCGCCAGATACCTTGCTGAGCGCACTCGGACAGACTTTTTTCTCACTGACCATAGGCACTGGTGCCATGATGGTTTATGGCAGCTATTTGAGCCAAAAAGAGAATATTGCCAAATTAACCATCTGGGTTGCCTTTACCGATAGCGGCATCGCCTTTCTCGCCGCCTTTTTAATCATCCCAGCCATGTATGTGGCCCAGCATAATGGCGTGCAGATTTTTAGTGCAGAAGGCAAGTTGATCGATTCGGATGCATTGGTCTTTACTGTTTTACCCGCCTTATTCTCAACCCTAGGCGACACGGCCAACCTCATTATTAGCGTAGTGTTCTTTATGCTGCTGATCATCGCCGGCCTGACGTCAGCCATTTCCATCGCCGAGGTGCCAACGAGTTATGTGATGCAAAAATGTGGATTCAGCCGCCAACGTGCTACCTTGATCATCGGCCTATTGTTGACCTCATTATCCTTATTACTGGCGGTATTTTTTGAGACGCTATTTAGTTTCACTATCATGCTAACCACGCAAATGGCCCAACCGCTGGTAGCCCTCGGTATTGCGATTTACTTAGGTTGGATTTGGCGCCAAAGCCAGTTACTCAAGGCGATAAGTGGACAAGAGGGTGTCGATGCCACCGGGCTTTTCTGGCGTATTTGGCCAAGGTACGTGAAGTATATTTGCCCAGTACTAATCATCGCGATCGCGATCAGGCAATTTGTGTAACCTCTTTCCAAACGCTAACAATCCATGCTGAGTTCTGAAGAATCCCCTGATGATTTACAAATAAATCATCAAATTAGGGTGGAAGCGCATCTTGTTGCATGATCAAATGGTTTCGCTAAAAACTACACTTGGACAACAAGATGCGCGAAGCCAATATCCTA
>NZ_LGYY01000221.1:0-31294 GCF_001308045.1 Shewanella sp. Sh95 | reverse complement strand
GTGGTCGAGGTTACGGATAGAGATAGCGGGAGCGGCCATGATGAATTACCTGCAAAAGAGAGTAATAGATCAGAATGACCGATCGCCGTCAAGTTTTTTAAATCGAAAATTAGGTGCGGAATGACGGCTGCAAGGCAGCCAGAAACGACGGATAATGCTTAGCCTTGTGATACCCAACCGCGATCACCAAGGCCCCGCCTCGAAACTGCTGGCCTCTTATATCCTAAAGCACCATGGTGTGAGCACTACCGATTGATAACGCTAAGGTTGTTTCCTCTAGCACGGCAAAATGAGTGCTTGGCAAATCGAGAGTCACTGTTATTTGATTCATGGCTAATGAACTTGCAAACAGAGCACGATTAAGCGATAGGCCTTAATGGGCAAACGCTACTCGGTTAATATTTGCGAGAATATCGAGAATTAGAGGCTAGGGCGTGTTGACGTTTTAGGGGTATTTTTGCAGCAATTTGGCTGGCTTTTATGCAAGGCAAAGTCCGTGCTGTGTAGTTATTCTACATAAACGGACGATAACGCGGCAGAAAAGCCAGCCAAATGCTGCCCGAAGGGTTCGCCTAGCAAGCACTTGCTCTTACTTTCTGTCATAAGAGCCGCTCGTCATTTGAGTAGAATAACTACACATCATTCCTCGTTTCGCGAGCACGTGCTTGCCAGAACGAACAAAATCTAATCTCGAAACGTCAACACGCCCTAGACATTCACATCTAAGAAACGCGGACGATGCAGTGCTAAAGTTTGAGGGTTGAACAGGCCGCGAGTGTCTTGGCGGTTTGATGAGTCAAGTGTTAATCCATTGGAAATAAGACTATTCTCCCCATAAACAGTCGAGCTAGACGCCAATGCAGAATCGTCTATTGGTTCTGCTATCTCCCCACGATGTGCATCAACACTCGACTCATTGTGCACTAGTGTTGAGTTTTGATTACTGGCTAGCGCTGCTACGGCTACCGCATCATAGAAACGAACCGCATTGCTGTCCCTTTGGTTAAGATTCAATGCACCCTTGTTGAACAAGCGAGCGGATGATTCGAGTCGCTGTGAGGAAATCTGCGGATTTTCAGCTTGGCTAGATTGCACAGAACCAACGGCCAAGGTTGCTGTTGGAGGTTCAATTGTATCGCTATTTTCAACCTCTATGACATTTACGGCATCAGAGGTATCACTCGATGCAACCTGCGCCGCAATGGCTTGCTTAATCTTATCAATCACTTCGGTAACAGGAGCCGATGGCTCGTCTTGGGGGACCGTGATATTACCGTCGGCATCAACCTTACCCGTGACTTGAATATGACGTTCTTTGAGCTGTGGCAAGTTTTCAAGTTGCGCCTCGGCGCCTATTAAGGTTTCCGTTGTGGACTGGTCAACAATCTGCTGTTGACGTTCCTCAGCAAGTTTAGCCTTGGCCTCATTCATTTTCTGCAGTGCTTGCGCCGCCACGCGAATATCGGCAGAAGATGGGTCAACTGGCGCCATAGCGGCCGCATAGACTTGCTTCATCTTATTGATGGTCGCCAGAGGATCGCCTGGTACTATCGACACATCGATTTGTACTTCACCGTCGGTGGCATAGCGTTGGCCATCAGCACCTTTTTCATACTTGAAACTGGGGCTTTGGGCATATTGACCACCCACGCTGGCATGAGCGTGCTCGTGAGCTTTGACTTCTGTGTCCCTTGCTTTTAATTCATCAATTTGGGCTTTTTGTTGCTCTATCGCCTTTTCTTGTGTCTGTTTGACTTGCTCTTTCGCTAAGTCTTGCTGGCGAGTTTGTTCGCCCTGTGTCTGCTGAGCTTGTTGGCTATTATCGGCTTTAGCAAAGGCTTCGGCTAATGCTTGTTGTTTTTGCTCCTGCTCTTGTATAGCCTTTTCCCTTGCTTGCTTAGCTTGCTCATCACGAACTTGTTCAGCTTGATTTTGATTTTGCTGAATGTGAGAAAGTTCGCCTGCTACCGATTCACTCCCAACTGGTTCCTTGGTCGCGGCATGTTGGCCAAAGATATGACTAAACTGCTCACTCAAACTGTTTGCCTGAGGCGAGGTTCTATCACCAACGTTGGTCACCACCGAATCGCGGGTCCCCGAAGAAGTACCCACAACATCAGCCCCTGCAAACTCAGTAGCAAAAGGACTCATTGCTGTACTAGTGGCCTTTTGTTGTCCCAATGGTACGACACTCGTTGTGATGGGATCTGAAGTCGGGAATATATTGGCGAAATCCGAATTTGACGAAGTAATACTACCGATATCGCTTTCAGTTGAGTAAGCGGTTGTGCTTGGCGCCAAAGACACCAGAGGATTAACGGCACCATTCAAGGTTGAAAGCCCCATATACGGAGCACTCAACACTGACACGGCTGTCTGAGAGGCAGCAATTTGCCCACCTCTCATGCCATCTATGGAACGTGGTCCTGTGAGTAAACTAAAACTTTTATTAGTTGAAGACTGTGAAGTCGAATCTATCAGTTTTGGAGCGGAGGGGTTTGAATATAGCTGAGCAGAAGCGTTTACACCTAAATCTACAATAGCTTTCTGTATCGCAACATTATTCGCGCTAGAAGAAAGGCTCGCATAACTCGATTTAGCGCCTGCCAATAACTCAGGCTGAGTCCCAGTGAAAAGCAAAGTTTGGTTGGACGCAGCAGTAAAGCTACTTAAAGACGGTTCAAGTGCCCCATTCACTTCGGATTTTGGTGCATGAAGGCTAGCCGTTGAAGCACTATGGTTAGCAACCGTCTGACTATTGTCACCTTGATAAACCCGTCCACTTTGAGGTTTTGCTCCTTTTAGCGGCTCAATGGGCTTATCAGCACTCAAAAACGAATTGGATGGCGCGCCAACCTGGGATGACAGCGCCATGACCGACATAGTTACACCTTGATGTTAATAATCGAACCTATAGTTTCAGATTCTCTCTCGAGTACCTCAGTCGATGCTTCGCCTTGTCGCAATGATGAATTGGCAGCAACTAATGCTGAGGTTTTATCGGTTTCATCTACCGCCTTAGCGGTTTCTGTGGGTGCAGCGCTTTGCGAAGGACTCGGTTTAGCCACATCAATCGTAGCCTGTGTTAAGCCTGATTGAGCCGTTTGCAAGCCTTGCAGACCGGAAGCATAAGCAGATTGGATTTGCATAAAGGGATTCCTGCATCTGGTGAACACTAGGTTAATTATTGACCAAACCTACCTTGATGTACAGATTTATCCCTCTTATGGACAGCTTTTTTGCTCATTTTCAGCTCCTTTTTAACAGGCTATCCAAGCCGATTCCCAATCCTTAAAGACGGGGTTAAATCCCTTGAGCCGCATTTGACTGATGACCTGCTCAACAGTTCGCTCATCGCTGATCTCAAACTGATCGAGCTGACTATCAGGTGCTTGGTAACCTCTGGGCTGAGTTGAACTGCCCGCACTCATTTGCGTTATCCCAAGAGGCAGTAAATTGTCCCGAAGCGATGGTGCCTCGCGGGTCGATAAACTGATATCAAGTTGTTGATTAAAAAGTCTAAAGGCACAGATCATTTGCACCAGTCCAAGATCGGTTAAATGCACTTTTGGTGTTATGCCACCAGTACAAGGCCGCAAACGTGGTAGAGAAATACTAAAACGAGTACGCCAGTAATGTCGTTCTAAATAGTCCAAATGGTGGCCCATCAGTAAGGCATCGAGCCGCCAGTCATCTAATCCTAGTAACACACCGAGGCCTATCTTATCGATACCCGCACGGGCAACGCGATCGGGCGTGGCAAGCCGATAGGCGAAGTCCTGTTTTTTGCCTCGGGTGTGATGTTTAGCATAAGTCGCGGCTTGGTAGGTTTCTTGATACACCATCACAGCATCCAGCCCTTGCTCAACAAGCTGGCGATAATCAATCTCCTCAAGCGGCTGCACCTCCATAGCCACATAACTAAACTGCTGTTTTACCAACGGTAAAACCCGCTGAAAGTAATCCATTCCAACCTTAGTTTCATGCTCTCCCGACACTAGCAAGATAGAATCAAAGCCGCGGGATTTTATAATCGCCATTTCGGCAGCAAGTTCCTGCTCATTGAGCACTTTACGCTTGAGCTTATTGCTCATGCTAAAACCACAGTAATCACATTCGTTAGCGCAAAGATTGGACAAGTACAGTGGTAAGTACAATCCGATATTGGCCCCAAAGCGTTGCCGAGTGAGCGCTGCCGAGCGCTGTGCCATCTCTTCGATATAGGGCTCGGCCGCAGGAGACAGCAAGGCGAGTAAACTCCGTAGGTTACCCTCGGGTTGCATCAGGGCACGCTCAACCTCCACCGCCGTGCAGGAATATAACGCCAGCAATAACTTATCCCGTTCAATACGGGTAAATTGATCGACAAAACTCATTGCTGTAAAAATCCCGTTAATGGGCTGGTATGCACAGCCTGGGTTTGCACCCGGCCAAGCCCAGCTTCAAAGGTGCGTCGCCCGCAATCTACCGCATCCTTAAAGCACAATGCCATTTCAATGGGAGATGCGCTGCTGGCAATGGCGGTATTAACCAGCACGGCATCGGCACCTAACTCCATCGCGTGCGCTGCATGGGATGGCGCGCCAATTCCCGCATCAATCACCACCGGCACCCTTGCTTGCTCGATAATCATCTTGATGAAAGGCTCAGTCACCAACCCCTGATTGGTGCCAATTGGGCTTGCCAGTGGCATCACAGCGGCGCAGCCAACATCCTCTAAACGCCGGCACAGCACGGGATCGGCATGCACGTAGGGCATCACAATAAAGCCACGTTCACAGAGGATTTTGGCTGCGGCTAACGTCTCGACTGCATCGGGCATCAGGTATTTGGGATCGGGATGAATTTCAAGTTTAACCCATTGTGTTCCCAGCATTTCCTGCGCTAATTCCGCGGCGAATATCGCTTCCTTAGCATTACGCGCGCCCGAGGTATTAGGCAAGAGTCGCACGCCCGCTTGCCTAAGTGGCGATAGCAAATCATCGGCCCCAGTTTTTAAATCAATTCTTTTCATTGCAACGGTCACCAACTGCGACTGAGACGCCTTAATTGACTCTAGCATCAGCTGACTTGAGCTGAATTTTCCCGTGCCCGTAAATAATCGTGACTCAAATTCCACACCTGCAATCGTTAACATCTTAACCTCCCGCGACCACGGCAAATACATCAATCTTATCCTCATGGTGGCAGAGGATAGATGACCATCTATGCCTTGGCACTACGGCCTCATTTAGCACTAATGCGACTGATTGTTGATTAATATTTTGTGCTTCTAACAAGGCTTGTAAACTGAGCGGTTGTTGAAGTGTTTGGGGCACATTATTGAGATGAATTAAAATCATAACAAACCTCGATTAGGGACAGATTTGAATGAAGCAGCTGTGGTTGATTGCATTAATGCACTCGGCTTTAATCCGCACACCTTGCACTCGGGATCACGGGTTAATGCGGCCGAATGCCATTGGAGTAACTTAGCATCGAAACGCCAAAATCGGCCAAGTAGCGCTCTCGTGGAGGTGACTGGGTGACTTGTCTCTTCGAAAGACTGATTACCCGTTTGTTTTGTTGTAGAAGTTGGCGGCGTGGCTAAGAGCAACAATTGCATCGCTAGCAGCGCCTGCATCGATGCCATCACGCCGACACTGGGGCCGAGCACTCCTTGACTGCTACAGTTTTGTGGCGCGCGAGTATTCGAGGGGAAGATACAGTGATAACAGCCTCCCATAGGGAAACGCTGTTGATCAACGGCAAACAGTTGGCCGTTAAAGGCTGCAATCGAGGCGCTCACCAAAGGCAAGGCATGCTCGATACACAGCCGATTGATACAATGGCGCGCAGTAAGATTATCCGTGCAATCAAGTACTAACCGAGTTTCTTCGCTATGGGTTAACAGGTGAGCTAATACATCGCTCGCAGACTCTAGAGTCAATTGCTCGGCAAAGGCATCAATCTCACAACCTTGCGCCAACACGGCTAATTTCTGTTTAGCAATGAGGGCTTTGTGATGGTCAATATCGTCGTCATTAAAGAGTAATTGCCTTGGCAGATTGGACAATTCCACCCTATCACCGTCGACAAGCGTTAAGCGCCCAACACCGGCGCAGGCTAAATACTGCGCAGCCAATTGCCCAAGGCCGCCGAGGCCTACGATAAGGACATGAGCCTGTTTAAGCTGCAACTGGCCAGTCTCGCCGACCTCAGGTAAAAATATTTGCCGCGAATAACGAATAAAGTCTTTATCGGCAAGGGATTGCGCCTGCTCTTGTGTCATGCTCATAAGCTTGACTCCCAAGCTCGCGTCAATTCGGCAAAGGCCATTATTGGATCGCTTGATTCGGTAATCGCCCGCACCACGGCAATATTGTTCACCCCAGAGGCTTTGACTTGGGCAAGATTCGAAGGCCCGATGCCGCCAATTGCCACTAAGGGATAATGCGCTTTTAACAGTTCAACATAATGCGCTAACTTGAATAACCCTTGTGGCACCGATGGCATTTGCTTGGTCGTCGTCGGGAAAATATGCCCAAGGGCGATGTAAGATGGCGCATGTTGATGGGCACGCAGCAACTCGAAATAACCGTGGCTAGAGATGCCAAGCGCCAATCCCGCGCCATGAATGGCGTTTAGATCCGTCACCGCTAGATCTTCTTGTCCAAGATGTACCCCAAATGCGCCATGCTTTATCGCTAACTGCCAATGATCATTGATAAAAAGCTGCGCATCATAGTGTTTACCTAAGGCAATCGCGGTTTGGATTTGTGCCTCAAGTTCGTCCGACGCCAGCACATTAGACTTTAGCGCATTAGACTTTATCCTGAGCTGTACCGTCTTCACGCCCCCCGCCAATAATTGTTCGAGTAACAGTAAGTTATCGACAACGGGATAAATCCCTAAGTCAGGATCAAGGCGCTTAAACGCGCCGCATTGCAAATCACTGGATTCACTCAAGCTATTTTTAGGGTAAGAAGTGACGTAAGGATACGCCGTTAAGCTGTGCGGCCATGCGGTACGCGCAAGTGGTCCGGGGCCTTGGCCAATCCCCACTGCATAAGTTAAGCCTTGATTGACATAGGCTTTTGCTACCACAACCGCATCCTGCAATACAAACCCAAAGGCTAACACTGAGGCGATGGCTGAAGACAGAGTACAACCACTGCCGTGGTTATGGCGCGTGTTTATCCGCGCACTACTGAGCCAAAAACCACCATTCGCGTCAAGCGGTGAGCAGCCAGTAACCTGATGACAAATCAACAAATCTTCCGCAAAATGCTGATTCTCTGTAGCGATGCGATGACTTGTGATATCGCTTTTTTGATCGCTTAAGACATCACTGGTGTTAATGCCAGCACTTGCCTGAACCGCAAAATCAATATCGCCGCCCTTGGCTAATACGCTGCACGCTAATTGCGCAGAGAGTTGCATTGCCGCAGAGGCGAATTCTGCTTTTGTGTGTATTGGTGACGCTTGTTTGTTAGTGGCGACAGTAAGCCTTGCCAACTCCTGCACATTCGGCGTTATCAGGCTAATCAAGCCCTTAAAAGGAGTAAAATCCAGAGGTTTACTTGCAGTGCTCTTATCGCCGAGCTCATCCCCACAGCTGGCAACCATTACAGGGTCGAGAATAACGGGGACGAGCGGAAATTGGGTTTTAAAACCAGCCAACCAATCGGCAACTAAGTGCACTTGCTGCTGATTTGCGAGTAAGCCAATTTTAATCGCCTGAGGCGGTAAATCGGCTAACAGGGTCGAAAGCTGTGTGAGTAACATTGCCTCACTCACAGGCTCAACTAACGCTACCGCCACCGAACTTTGGGCCGTTAACGTGGTGATCACGCTGCATCCATGGCCGCCCAAATCATTGATGGTAGCCAAGTCGGCTTGGATCCCCGCGCCGCCACCACTGTCCGACCCCGCAATGGTCCAGACGATAGGTTTAGGCGCCACCAGGCTAATATCTTTAGTAAGGGTCATTATCAAACCTCCGCAACCTGTGCTGTTGGTTTGAGCTCAGTCCCATCCTGATACTTGCCCGATTCATTGGCAGTTTTAGCTGTATTAGCCTCGCCCAGCGGTAGATACAACTTGGCGCCCGAGGCCGCAAACTCTGCCGATTTTTGCGCCATGGCCGCCGCTAATTCATCTTGGGTTTTGACTCTGATCTGCTGGGTTGCTTCTTTGCTAGCTTGCCCTTGTTGAGCTGGTTTTATCGATGCAAGCACTTCAGCGCTCTCAACATTTTGGCTTGACGAAGCCACTGACAACGTACCCGCCGCTAAACTTGCCGCATAGTCGCGCACATCTTGGGTGATCTTCATCGAGCAGAACTTAGGGCCACACATAGAGCAAAAGTGCGCAACCTTTGCCGACTCCTGTGGCAGGGATTCATCGTGATAGGCTCGGGCGGTATCAGGGTCGAGCCCTAGGTTATATTGATCTTCCCAACGGAATTCAAAACGCGCCTTAGATAATGCATTGTCGCGGATCTGCGCGCCTGGGTGGCCTTTTGCAATATCGGCTGCATGGGCGGCAATCTTGTAGGCAATCAGCCCTTGTTTGACGTCCTGCTTATTGGGCAAACCTAAGTGCTCTTTCGGCGTCACATAGCAGAGCATGGCGCAGCCATACCATGAGATCATCGCCGCACCTATCCCTGAGGTGAAGTGATCGTAACCCGGCGCAATATCGGTAATTTGCGGCCCTAGGGTATAAAACGGCGCCTCGGCGCAGTGGATAAGCTGCATATCCATATTCTCTTTGATAAGTTGCATCGGGATATGTCCAGGCCCTTCGATAATGGTCTGTACATCGTATTCCCAAGCGATTTTGACCAACTCGCCTAAGGTCTCAAGCTCGGCAAACTGTGCCTCGTCATTGGCATCGGCAATGGAGCCAGGTCGCATACCGTCGCCTAATGACAGCGACACATCGTAGGCAACGCACAGCTCGCAAATCTCACGGAAATGGGTATAGAGGAAGTTTTCTTGATGGTGGCTCAAGCACCATTTGGCCATAATAGAGCCGCCGCGGGACACGATCCCAGTCACCCGTTTGGCTGTCATCGGCACATAGCGCAATAACACACCCGCGTGGATGGTAAAGTAATCGACGCCCTGCTCCGCTTGCTCAATCAAAGTATCGCGAAACACTTCCCAGGTCAGGTGCTCAGCAACACCATTCACTTTTTCCAATGCTTGATAAATCGGCACTGTGCCAATCGGCACTGGCGAGTTACGGATAATCCATTCACGGGTTTCATGGATATACCGGCCAGTGGACAAGTCCATCACAGTGTCCGCGCCCCAACGGGTTGACCAAACAAGCTTTTCCACTTCCTCCTCGATGGAAGACGTGACCGCCGAGTTACCGATATTGGCATTTACTTTCACTAAGAAGTTACGGCCAATAATCATAGGCTCAGCTTCTGGATGATTGATATTTAACGGAATAATGGCGCGTCCACGGGCAATTTCGTCGCGGACAAACTCAGGGGTAATCGGTTTACCTATTACCGCGCCGAAGGATTCACCTTGGCCGCGGCGGTTTAAGATTTCATCTTGCACCTTGGCGAGCGCCATATTTTCCCGAATCGCCACATATTCCATTTCAGGGGTAATGATCCCTTGGCGGGCATAGTGTAATTGGCTCACGCGTTTACCCGGTAAGGCGCGGCGAGGACGAACAATCGCACTTGAGCCGGCGTCGAAACGCAGATGATCGAGCCCATCATCTTTTAGGCGTTGCTGGGTAAAATCTGAGGTTGCGCAATCGAGCACTTCGGTATCTTGGCGCTCAATAATCCACGGTAATCTGAGTTTGGCTAGTCCTTGACGCACGTTAATTTGCGCAGCCGGATCGGAATACGGGCCAGCGCAGTCGTACACCGGTATGGGAGGATTTTTCTCGATTATCGGCGCGGCCGTAGTGCCGCCAATCCGCGTATCGGTTTGCAGAATTTGCCGCATTCCTACACGGAGATCCTCGCGGCTTCCCTGCAAATACAACTTTTGCGAATTAGGATGTTGTAATGGTTTAAGGGTATCGATAAAGGCTTGTGCCTCGGCGCGCGCCGCACGGCGGCTCCTTTGCCCATGAGTGTTCACGGCAAGTGATTCTGAGGACGATTCTAAACTGGACATAAGCAATCTCACTTTAACAAATAAAAATGGGGTTGCTTGTCTGGAGACTTGAGTGTTGAGAGCTGAGCCTTGTAAACCGTAAGTGGATTTACTGACTCAATAACGACTAAATCGATGGGTAAATAGACGGCAAAAGATTGCCGCTGATACGATTTAATGGAAGTTATTATGCTTGTTTCCTTCGCAGGTTTTAACCTGATCAGGTTCAACGGATCCCGAATAAACGGTCTCAGCCAAGAGGCACTCCGACAAGATGGGCAAAAGTATAGGCAGAAGCGCTGCGAACAAACAAGCGTAATTTCAGAATAAAAATTAAATTATCAATCAAAATTAAAGAACACATAAAGCAATGTATTTAAATGACTTTAATCTAAATTTGTTTTAGCGATCATAGTTTAAACTATTTTTAGTGAAAATTTATCATCACTATTTTTTAACCTTTTGGCCGCTTTACCATCATTTTATCGAGCTGCGCCTTAATGGCATCATCAATTTCTTGGTTCATTTTCTTGCCACTGCAATCGAAGGGGAAACCTAAGTTCTCAGCATAGGGATTAATTGGGGTGCCTACTTTGACGACCCGATAACAGGTATTACCTTGACGAACGATACGATTCGGATCCAGCTCTAAATCCAAACTGGTGGGGCCGCTAAAATCGTCGGCATTGGGCACAATCAGTACCTCCATCTCGGGGCTCATTTCAGACAAATTCGACCGTTTGCTGTAATGATTTGCTTGCTCTAACACTAAATCATCTAAAGCTTGCTCACGCTGTCGTTCAAAATAACGCTGAGTAAACAATCCCACACTGCCCGCCGCCCCACCGCTTTGCCCACTTACCGCAGATTGCTCTGTACTTACCGCTTGTGCCGAGCGTGATTGGGTTTCTGCCTTTTTCGGTTTAACAGCCTCTTTTGCACTCTGCTGGGTTTGGCCCTGAGTTGAGGTGTTCGGCGTTGAGGTGTTAGGCACAGATGTGTTTGGTACTGATGCTTTTGATTCTGTTACTTTTGATTCTTGGGCGCTGACTTCTGGAGGTTTGGCTATCTGCTCCATGGGTTTTGGCGTCAGCTTTACTGCGACTTTTGGTGACACTTTCGCTGACTGCTCAATATCAGCTGCCGGCTTTACGGTATTAGGCGGTGAGGTTATCGGCTCGCTAGTGTTAATAAACTCTTCCACTGAGATATCTTGAGCAGAATCCGCTGGAGCAGTTTGCGTTGGCGGCGCATAAATAAAATATGCCTTTAACGCTTTGGTTGTAGTCCGTGCGTTAGCAGATGATTCAGTAAAATGCAGCCCTAAGTGTTCCGACTGGGTTCGCCATAAAAAAATTAATAAAAACAGCAGTAAGCCATGACCCAAGATGACCCAAAGCAATAGCTTAAGATTGAAATAATGTGGCCGCTCTCGCCCGCTTAGATTTGAAGATGTTTTAAATGTGCTATCGATTGATCTTTGGTCTGCTTTACTTAAATTGAGGTGTAGATTGTTATCACAAGACTCGACATGAACACTTAAAGCGCTAAAAGGCTTAGTGTTCAAATCTGTAGCGCCTTGGGCTGTAGCACTTAAAAACGTTGCACAAAAAGGCAAAGCGGAAAATGGTGCGGTCTCATCGTTTGTAACGCGGCCGAGCACATCAACACTAAGATCATCTTCTGGGGCTATATTCGATCGAACAGGCAAAATCAATCCCTTAGTACTTAATGAATAAAGTACTTAACAAATCCATGACATCTTACGGAGAATTAGAGAAAGTGAGTCGAACAAAGTTCCAAAGCAGTGACATTATTCAGTTGTAAACCAGTACCATAATCTTGTACAAGGACAACAGAACTCATCAGTGTTATAGCCAATGGCAAGAACACGCAAAACAAATCAGCTTACACGTGTAAGCCAATTGTAGCTTTCCCTTTTATCTACTGATAGACTCAATCATTATCGCCATCGAGTGGATCAACAGCATGCCAAGCCAGAGTTTGATAGAGCCGCAAATGAGTCATGAAAAACCATTGAACATCAGTAGCTATAGCCTTAGTGAAGAGATTGCCAATAGTATCAGCCATGGCCTAGGGGTGATTGCAGGTGTAGTGGGCTTAATCTTTATGCTACTTAAGGGCGCAGATCATCTCACCAATATTCAACTTACAGGTGTTATTATTTATGGTACAAGCCTTATCCTGTTGTTTTTAAGTTCTACCCTGTATCACAGCGTGACGCATGTAGGCTGGAAACATAAACTTAAGATTGCCGACCATTGTGCTATCTACTGCTTAATTGCGGGCACCTACACCCCACTGATGTTAATCAGCCTGCATGGACAGCTTTCAACCATTATCCTGACGGCGATTTGGTCTTTGGCTATTGGTGGGATTTTATTTAAGACCTTATTTATTCACCGATTTAAAAAACTCAGTCTTGTGTTATATCTGGCGATGGGTTGGCTTTGTATGACGGTGATTGGCGATTTGACAGCAGCAATGTCACCGCTTGGATTTAATCTACTGCTATTGGGCGGGTTGTTTTACACCCTTGGAGTGATCTTTTATGTCGGCAAACGTATTCCGTACAATCACGCGATTTGGCATCTGTTTGTGCTAGCTGGCGCGATGAGTCATTTCTTCTGTATTTATTTAACAGTGATCTAGCATCTCACGCACTCTGAGTCACACAAGCCATTCTCTGGGTGGCTTTTTTATATCAATGCTTTGAGACTGAGTTTTATGGCTAAGTGATAAAGTCGCCAGCCAAGCGTTATCTACAATAATTCTGCAACTATCTGTTTCAGCAAAAAGGTTTCCCTGTCGATAGATTGGCCTTTGTTGGCGAAGGTGCGCTGAATTTCTTCATTATGGGCAATGGCTTGATGGATATTGATCCACTCAGGGCGCATACCGTTTTTCACTTCATGGGCTTCAAGCTTTGGCTCACCTAAGCCACGGTTACCTAAAGTCATATCGATTTCACACAGGTAGCAATAGGAATCCATATGTACTATGTTGGCGCCTTCGCGAAACCAAGGTCGATATTCTTCATAGCGGCCAAAGGGTGCAATAACGTTAGCTGCAATGGCGCCGGTTTCTTCCTGTAACTCACGAATAAGCCCAACCTCGATGCTCTCGCCCTTATCCACACCACCGCCGGGCAAGCCGTAATCTCGATATTTTTGGGTATAGAGCAGCAAAATATCTTCCCCCGACAGCACAATGGCGCGGGCGGCTTGGCGATAAAAGATCCTTGCCTGTTTCAAATTGATATTGGCGGCTCGGGTGGACTTCAATAAACGCATAGAAAAACTCAAGATTAACGGCCTATTAGCATAAACCAACTTTATGGATTTATAGAGCAAAACCGTTTTCAAGCAACACGCACAACAATACGTACACTTGAAACGGGTTAATTCAGTTGCTTAGTTGCCGCAAGATTTGCTGATAGGCCGCAACTATTTGCGCCTTATTTGGCAAGCGGCTCTCGGGGATACGTTGGTAATGGCTGATTGTCTGCACAAGATAACGCTTAGCCTGGCTGGTTTTATCCGCATCTAACCCTTGCCACATAATTGAGCCAGTCGAACTTAAGGGTGCCACGTCATTGCGCTTCGAAGCTGTACTCGAATGGGTTAAATGCAATATCTCATAGAAGCGCTGATTTTCTTCGAGTAAATATTCCTGCTTAAGGGATAATCCCAACTCTGCAAGTGAGCTGCGCACATGATAATTATGATGCACGGGACACAAAATAAACTCGAGCGGGCTGGAATGATAAGAATGGTTGTGATTGTCGCTGTGATACTGGCCATAACACGACACTATGCTGCGCACCAGTTCAACCAATAACTCGCCCCCCACACCCGCAATAATCACTAAGTGCTTGGCTTGCTTGCCGTAATGCGCCAGTGGCAACGCCGCCACATCCAGACAATGCACTTGCCATTCACTCTGGGCATGGGTGGTTTGCTCTTTTTCGTTTTGAGCGTTTGAGATAGGCTGCCGGGGGAAAAACCGAGCTAACTCAAGGCTGAGTTGCTGCATTAAGGGCGCCACACAATCGACAAAATGCACTTTAGGCGCGGCATTTCTTTGCAGTAACAGCATGCCGAGTAAACCATGATCGCAGCAGCAGTCCCAAATATGATCGTATCCTTGCTCTACCATCTGATTGATCTGCTGTAATCGCTGACTGATTTTCACCGCTGACGCCTCAAAAATCGCGCCCATACATGCTTGAGCGCCATAAGCCGCGCATTCTACCCGAGTCAGCGGTTAAAACCCATCTCTTTAGGTTTGACTATCAGGCTGCCAGCCTCTAGGCCACACCGGTGAATACGTATGCAACCCATTGCGAGTAAAAAGCCATCACCACTAGTATGCATTGACCCATATTCACTATAAAAACAAGGATCAGGGAATGTTCAGCAATCTTCTTACCCACGCACGCCACATCAACTCGCCAACGCGAAATCGACACACTTTATTCACGCCCAGCTTGCTAGCACTCAGCATTAGCAGCCTGTTGAGTACAGGTGCCACGGCGCAAACCCTCAACCTGAGCTCCCCCGATAAGCAAATCGTCTTGAGTCTGAGTGATGATACGGGCCGCCCCGAATACCAAATCCATTTTCATGGCAAAACCGTTATCGAACCGAGCCGCTTAGGGTTAGTCTTTGCCTCACTGGGCGAATTAGGCCAAGGTCTACGTATCAAATCGAGCCACCCCGCCAGTGCCAATAAAAAATGGCAGCAACCTTGGGGTGAGCAAGAGTGGATTAAGGATCAACACAATCAACTGAGCGTGGTATTAACCGACGGTAAAATCGACTTAAACCTCGAGTTTAAAGCCTTTGACGATGGCATCGGCTTTCGTTATCACTTAGCGACTCAAAACGCCCTGCCAGCCAATACGCCGCTTGCCATTACCGATGAACTCACCGAATTTAATATTGGCCAGAGTGATAAGGCCACCGCCTGGTGGATCCCTTCTCGGGGATGGAACCGCTACGAATATCTGTATCGCACCAGCGCGCTCAATCAGGTCGACCGAGCCCACACTCCTTTTACCTTTAAACTGGTCGATGGCACCCATTTGAGTATTCACGAGGCGGCGTTAGTTGATTTTGCCTCAATGACACTCGATCAACAGCGCGATGGCAAGCTCAAGGCCGATCTCACCCCTTGGTCAGATGGCACTCGCGTTAAAACCCAAGCGGGCTTTTATACCCCATGGCGCACGATTCAAATCGCCGACAAGGCCACGGGTCTGCTTAATTCTCACCTTATCCTCAACCTGAATGAGCCCAATAAACTGGGGGATGTCTCTTGGGTTAAACCGGGTAAATATGTCGGCATTTGGTGGGGGATGCACCTCAATGAAAACACTTGGGGCTCGGGCCCAACGCACGGCGCAACCACCAGCGAAACAGAGCGCTATATGGATTTCGCCGCCAAATATCAGTTTGATGGCGTCTTGGTCGAAGGCTGGAACCAAGGTTGGGATGGCGATTGGTTCCATAATGGCGATCAATTCAGTTTTACTAAGGCCTATGATGATTTCGATTTACCCGCCATTACCGCCTACGGCGCGAAAAAAGGCGTGCGCCTGATTGGTCACCACGAGACCGCAGGCTCAGTCACCCACTACCGCAAGCAAATGAATGATGCCTTCGCCCTGTATGAAAAACATGGCGTGACCCAAGTCAAAACCGGTTATGTCGCTGACGGTGGACAAATCAAACGCATCGATGAAAATGGCATCACCCGTCACGAATGGCACGACGGTCAGTTTATGGTGGGCGAATATCTTCACAGCGTTACCGAAGCAGCCAAGCACCATATCAGCATTAATACCCACGAGCCGATTAAAGATACTGGGCTGCGCCGCACTTATCCTAACTGGATCTCCCGCGAAGGTGCCCGCGGCCAAGAGTACAATGCTTGGGGCAGCCCACCAAATAGCCCAGAACATACCGCCATGTTGCCCTTTACCCGCATGCTGGCTGGACCAATGGACTTTACCCCGGGAATTTTTGATTTGGCGCCTAAGGGGTTAGATGCCGAAAATCGTGTGCAAACCACCTTAATGAAGCAACTCGCCCTGTATGTGGTGCTCTACAGCCCAATCCAAATGGCCGCCGACTTGCCACGCAATTATCAAAAACATCTAGATGCCTTCCAGTTTATCCGCGATGTACCAACAGACTGGTATCAAAGTATCGCACTGGCTGGCGAAGTGGGTGATTATGTGGTGTTTGCCCGCCAAGCCAAAGATCAACAAGATTGGTACTTGGGGGCGCTGACCGATGAAAATGCCCGTCAGATCAAGGTTAAACTGGGTTTCCTCGATCCAAACAAACGCTATCAAGCCCAGATCTACCGCGATGGTGCAAAAGCCGATTGGAAAACCAATCCCTATGATTATGTGATTGAAACTAAAGAGGTCAGCGCCAAAGACAGCCTAACCTTAACCCTCGCCAGCAGTGGTGGCACAGCGATCCGCTTTAAGGCTCTTTAAATTAATAGGGCGACCAATATGGTCGCCCTATTAGGTTTGCAATGCGATTAATTTAACCTGAACTCGGGATAACGGGTGTCGAAAAAGTCTAAATTTAACAAACAAAATCAATACTATAGATGATTATTTTGAAAAGAAAAATCTTTTTCCTGACTGAATGCGCAGATTTTTGCGCATATCAAGGCGCTCTGTCGTATGCCATAGCGAGCTATGGTGAGACAGAGCAACGCAGAGAGGCCCGAAAAGATGCCTATTCAGCGGCGCTACTTATCCCGAGCTCAGGTTAATTTAAGGTCAACGCCACAATTTTAAGGGGATGATTATCATCGAACGACGGAAAATCCTCATGGGGATCGAGCCAAGTGTGATCAATCACACCTCGGCCTTGTTTTTCAACGCAGCGAACTAGACTATCAAACCAATCTTGACGATCTACTTTGGCGACATTATTGCAACACACAATGGTGCCACCAGCCTTGGTTGATAATAATGCGGGTTTAAATAACCCTTGGTAATCATTAACTAAATCGACAATCCCGAAGGCACTCTTGGCATAACGAGGCGGATCAAGAAATACCAGATCAAATTGGGTTTGCGGCAATTTGGGGTAACTGGGTAATTTTTGGTTGCGGCGCCCTCCCACACTTAAACCAGCTAATTGGCGCAAGGCCGGAAACGCATCACTCTGCACAAACTCACATACCTCTGACACTTGGTTTAATTCGGCATTAGTTCGCCCAGCGGCGAGTGCAAAGGAGGAAAAGTCGACATTCACAACCCGTTCTGCGCCGCCCATAGCCGCAGCAGTGCCGATACCACAGGTGTAAGAAAACAAATTCAGCACGGTTTTATCTTGACTGTGTGCCCGCACATATTCGCGACCAATACGCATATCAAGAAATAGCAGCGGATCTTGTCCTTCGTGGCGTAGCTTAGTGGTGAATTTAATCCCATTTTCCTGCATCACCAACTCGGCACTGGCAATATCATCCAGTTCAGGGCTTAGCGCATTGAGCACCCGCGAATGGCCAGCGGAGCGGTCATTATACACAACAGGCAGGGCCACTTCTTGGGTGAGCACGTCCACTACCTCAGCCAATTCCTCAGCGGTTAAGGTGTGGTGAAAACTCTGCACTAACCAATTATCGCCGTAGCGATCGACATTCAAGCCACTGACACCTTCGACCGTGCCATGGAACACCCGAAAACAATCGGTATGATCTTGTTCTGCTTGTAGTAAAAAATCATGGCGTTTAGCTAAAGCCGTCGATAACAGCGTTTGAATAGACATAAAAAGCGGGACTCATACAGCGGAAACCTGCGTAAGGTTTCAAGGGGAAAACGGCATGATAGCAAACTCAGCGACAAAATATCGGATAAATTCCCCCAGTATCCAATCACAGACTATGCAAGCGGAGCCGTTTTAGCTTAAGGCACTAAGTGAGGCAGCCCCTTTGGCTCACCCCTTCCTTTAGCGCCTACACCATTAGTAGCTAGTAGCTAATAGCCGCAAACTACACCACTAGACTATGTCACTAAAACGATGCCGCTCAGACTATGCCTTTCTCTCTGCAAACGATGCCTGATAAACGGGATAATCGATATAGCCAGCTTCACCGCCGCCATACAAGGTAAGCCTTGCATCCGCATCAAACTCGGTTAATGGCCAGTCATGGGCAAAGCGCGCGACTAAATCCGGATTGGTCACAAAGGGCGTGCCAAAGGCCACAAAATCAGCATAGTGTTGGTCGAGTAAACGCTGAGCAGATTGCTTGGTTAATTTCCCCGCCACCATTATGGGATGTTGATACACACGGCGCACTTGCTGACGAAACGCGTCAGACACTTCCACATAGCGCGAGATGTTTTCAGAAAAATGCACATAGGCAAGATTCATCGGTTGTAGCTTTTGTAGCAAGGCGAGTGTTAATTGGATGATGTCAGGGTTGTCACCGGTAAATCCCTCGCCAATATGGGGAGACATCCGCACAGCGACTCTCCCAGATCCAATGGTCTGTGTGAGGGCTTGTAAGGTGTCGACTAAAAAACGCAGCCGATTTTCTTGGCTGCCACCGTAGCGATCTTGCCGTTGATTGCTTTCTAAGCGCATAAAAGTATCAAATAAATAGCCATGGGCTGCATGCACTTCAACCCCATCAAAACCTGCTAACATCGCATTTTGTGCTGCTTGCACAAAATCGCTGATAGTCGCTTGGATGTCTTGTTCGCTCATCGCCTTTGGCTGCTGGGTTTCAATCATGCCAAAGCCACCTTCAGGCAATGGGCCAAATACCTGATCGGGTATTTTTATTGCCGATGGCGCAAGAGGCTCAGCGCCAGACACGCTCGAATGGCTGCGACGACCAACATGCCAGAGTTGGATAAAGATTTTCCCACCTTCTTGGTGCACCGCTTCAGTGACTTTTTTCCAGCCCTCAATCTGTGCTCGAGTATAAATCCCAGGGGTCATTGAATACCCTCGCGCCACCGCTGATACGGGTGCGCCTTCGGTAATAATCAATCCTGCGCTTGCTCGCTGGCGATAATAGGTGGCCATCATCTCGTTCGGAATATCCCCCGGCTGAGTACTACGTGAGCGAGTCATTGGAGCCATCACAATACGGTTTTTGGTCTCTAACACATGACCTTTGAATGCCTTGAACATACTTTCCCCTAGGCTTGATAAGTTGGATAGTCAGTTAACCCTTTTTCGCCACCACCAAACAGCGTTGTTGGGTCATGCTCAGCCAACGGATAGCCGTGTTTTAGCCGCTCGGGTAAATCCGGATTGGCAATAAAAGGTCGTCCAAAACCAATCATATCAGCCAAACCATCGTTAATAGTTTGTTCCGCTGTGTGTGCGTTGTATCGTCCGGCATAAATCAGCACGCCCTGATAAGCCTCACGCAATGCTTGTTTGAATGAGCGTGGCGTATCAGGTGCATCATCCCAATCCACCTCGGCAATATGTAGATAAACAATGCGATGTTTGTTAAGTAACGCAGCGGCCGCGGTATAGGTCAAAATCGGGTCCGCATCCACAGTGCCATTGAGGGTCGTAAGGGGCGCTAAACGCACACCCACACGCTCAGCACCAATAGCATCGACCAATGCCGCAACCACTTCGTCTAAAAAACGTAGACGATTTTCAAGGCTACCGCCGTACTCATCACTACGGTTGTTAGCTTCGGAATCAATAAATTGGTTGATCAAATAGCCATTAGCGGCGTGGAGTTCAATGCCATCAAAGCCAGCCGCCATAGCATTGAGTGCTGCTTGACGATAATCAGCGATCACTTGCGCAATATCAGCCTTTGTCATTGCCCGAGGCGCAACGACATCAACAAAACCAGGTTCATCAGTGCCGTTATCGACAAACACTTTTACGTTTTCCGCTTTTAATGCGGATGAAGAAATCGGTTGTTGCCCACCAATATTGTCAGGATGGGTGACTCGGCCTACATGCCATAACTGAGCAAAAATCACTCCGTTCTTGGCATGAACTGCCTCAGTGACGATACGCCAGCCCGCGATCTGTTCGGGAGTATAAATACCAGGAGTCCAAGCATACCCTTTTGCAGTTGGAGAAATCTGTGTGCCTTCAGAGACAATGAGCCCCGCACTCGCACGCTGAGCATAATAGGTTGCCATCATATGATTGGCCACATCGCCTGGCTGACTGGCTCTTGAACGAGTCATTGGCGGCATAACGATGCGGTTTTTGAGTGTTAATGCACCCAAGGTGATCGGTTGAAACAGTGATTGCGTCATAATATAACCCTCTCATTTCGTTGCAAACATACTAGCAAACTCAACAAGAGACATTGAGCGCAATAAAGACAAATGATTTTTGTTGTAAATGCAAAAATGTTCACTAACACGTCAATACGACAAGTGTTGCCCTACCGCTTACAGGGTTAGCTTAGGCTGAATAAAATCAATAAAGGCCGAGATACGTTTCGCGACGGTAGAAGATTTATAGTACACCGCATTGATCTGCTCTCGGCCGGTATTGGTGATTTTTTCACTCTCCAATAAGGGGATTAAACGCCCCTCAGCGATATCCTTTTTCACCATAAATCCCGATAAGCAGGCAATACCATTACCCGTTAATGCAAGCTGCCTTAACGTTTCACCGTTACTTGAGGTTAATGTAGGTGTAAACCGAGTAAATCCGTTCAGTGGCCAATCATTGAGGGTTTTAGGGGTAGAAAATCCCAGCAAATCGTGGTGAATAAGATCGCTGCTTTTATTGGGAAAACCGCGCCTTGATAGGTAATCTGGTGAGGCTACAATGTACAGCAAGCTTTTCCCAAGTGGCCTAGCATGCAAAGTCGAATCCGTTAAGTTGCCAATGCGGATCGCGAGATCGGTTTTCTTTTCAAGCAAATCGACAAAACCTTCGTTGGAGGTGAGTTCCAATTCAATATCGGGATAGGTTTGCTTAAATGGCTGGATAAGCGGCACTAATTGATGAAACACAAAGGGACTTGCGGCATCGACACGTAAACGGCCTCTCGGTAGCTCTCCACGAGTGATGATCTCCTCTTCAGCTTGCTGGATCTGTAATAAGCCAATTCGGATGGCTTCAACAAACTGGCGACCTTCCTCGGTTAATTCGATCCGGCGAGTCGTGCGATTTAAAATAGAAACGCCAACTTGGCTTTCAACCTTGCTCACCGCCCGAGACACGCGGGCAACTTGAATATCTAACAGTTCAGCTGCCGCCGAAAAACCACCACTGTCGACGACAGCAAGCAGTATTTCTAAATCATCGGACCGTGTTTTCATTTTATTTCTCGCACCACACCCGCAATTATTGCATTTATAGCAAATATCATTGGTATAAATATCTGTATTTTACAATTTGCAAAAATCACTAAAGTGTCTCAATGAGTTGCTCGAATCCTGCGGCGGCTTTGGTTGGTACAAATTCCACCACATCAAATTCAGCCACGTCTTCGGTATAGAAAGGATCTTGCTGCAAAATAGCCTCGAGTACTGCACGCGACTCCGCCTTAGCGAAGATCACACCGCCCGTGCGTGGCACCTTACGGCCCGAAGCGATAAAAACGCCCTTGGCGTAATACGCATCAAGATAATCAATATGAGCAGCTAAATGTAACTCAACATCTGCCAGCGGCTTTTTGTAGGTTAAGGTGATAACAAACATAGATATCCTTTATTCAAAACATAATCGATTTTGACAGGTGCTAACCATGATTACATGAGAGCATCTGCTGACATACTGTTCCATTATTTTTGCAGTATCAATCGCATAATGCGTCTATTGCTCACTGCTGCTGACACTTTAGCCACTGACTGGATACCCACACAACCCCATAGGAGTGTAAAATAGGCTGCTATTAGGTTACACGGCTGTTTAACTTGAGTTATCAATGGATGATGAATACGTATGTAAGCGGTTGTGCGTCAATCGACGCTGCGGCTACTATAAATTCGCTAGTTCCACCCTCTGCTTGTGGGGTTGAACACTGTGAGGTCGTTTCTGGTGGTTGCCTTTGAGGATAGCTGTCAGGCTTAGGTTCTTTTCTGCTTCTGAGCATTTGCATCATAGAGTATGAAAATGAATTTATTGGCGAATATGCTTCTGAGGGAGAGGTATATTCGCTATTTTTTAGCATCAAAACACACCTTTATAGCGACCAAACCGAACTGGCACAATAATGCGTAAACTGAGCCAAAGCTATTGATTAAGCTTTCAAATTATAACGATAAATGACTCAAGGCAGCACTGCTGTCCGCTACTGAAGGGAAGTTGCATGTCCACGGATCAACAAACGATTACCCCATTAAAAAGTGTCTCACCCAAGATGGTGCATCGCGCCGTACATAAGCTACAACCCGAGCTAAATTTCTGGCAAATTTTTAATATGTGCTTTGGTTTTTTGGGGATCCAATTCGGTTTTGCCCTGCAAAATGCCAACGTCAGTCGCATTTTCCAAACCCTTGGCGCCTCTATCGATGAAATTCCCATCCTGTGGATTGCCGCACCGTTAACTGGTCTGCTGGTTCAACCTATTATTGGTTATCTGAGCGATAATACTTGGGGGCGCTTAGGTCGCCGTCGGCCGTATTTTTTAATCGGCGCTATTTGTACGACGCTTGCGATATTTGTGATGCCGCATTCCCCTACGTTATGGATTGCCGCGGGCATGCTGTGGATTATGGATGCCTCAATCAATATCGCCATGGAACCCTTCCGTGCCTTTGTGGGGGATAATTTGCCTCCCAAGCAGCGCACCCAAGGTTATGCCATGCAAAGCTTTTTTATTGGCATCGGTGCAGTTGTGGCCTCGGCCCTGCCCTATATTCTCAGTAACTTCTTTGCTGTCGCCAACACCGCGCCAGCGGGCGAAATAGCCGATTCGGTGCGTTATGCCTTCTATTTTGGTGGCGCCGTGCTGTTTCTCAGTGTGGCTTGGACTGTTGTGTCCACCAAAGAATATTCCCCCGATGAACTTGCCGCCTTCCATAGCAATGCTGACGCAGGCATAGATGAGCAACAACATCGCACTCGCACCCACAAGAATTATCAATTTGCCGCTATCGTTTGGATGACGGTAGGCGCGCTACTAACGCTTGCGGTGTGGACGCAGGATTTAGATAAGCAGCTGTATATTTTAACCTTAGGGATTTTTGCCTTTGGCCCATTGCAACTTTACTGCGCCCTGCGCTTAGGTAAATCAACGCCCTCACAACGTTCGCAACTGGGCATTGTCTTTAATGTGGTCGATGATTTATTCCATATGCCTAAGGCCATGCATCAATTAGCGATAGTGCAGTTTTTCTCTTGGTTCGCGCTTTTTGCGATGTGGATATACACCACCTCGGCGGTGACGTCTTATCACTTTGGCAGCAGCGATGTGTTATCCCCGGCCTACAATAATGGTGCCGATTGGGTGGGCGTACTATTCGCCTCCTACAATGGATTTTCGGCCATTGCGGCGCTGTTTATTCCGCTACTTGCCAAACGGATCGGGATCAAACTCACCCATACCTTCAATATGTTCTGCGGTGGTTTTGGCTTAATCAGTTTCTATTTTATCAAGGATCCCAGCCTGCTATGGCTGCCGATGATAGGGGTGGGTATTGCCTGGGCCTCAATTCTATCTATCCCCTACGCGATGTTATCCAGCACCTTACCGCCGAAAAAAATGGGCGTGTATATGGGAATTTTTAACTTCTTTATCGTGATCCCACAGCTCCTTGCCGCCAGCGTCTTAGGCGTAATCCTCAATGGATTATTTGATGGTCAACCCATCTATGCCCTGATCACCGGCGGCGTCCTCATGCTCTGCGCCGGGATTGCCGTGCTCTTTGTTGAGCAGCCGAATACTCAGCACACTCAAGCGTAAATCGCAGATCCTACAACTCGGCACTCTTGGCGTTTGGGCAGCTAAACGCCAATACGTATAGCCACATAGCTTACAACAAGAATAAATCGCAATTAGCACCATCTATTAATTGGGGAGATTTTGATGAATATGGCATCGACAACAGTACCTTTGCAGCAGGCTCGCAGCTTAACTCGTAAGCCGATTGCACTCGCAATTGCCGCAAGCCTTATCGGCGTTACCAGCTTAATGGGCTGCTCCCCCTCGGCCCCCAATGCAGACACATCAACACCGACCGTCACCAAAGCTACAGACGTACAAATTGCCCCCGGCGCCCCCGGCAAAGCCCCGACCTGGGCGTTCTCCGGCAAAACCGGTATCGGCACTTCCTATGAGCCTTATACTCAAGGGCAATACCAGGATAGCGCGCAAAATCCCATTAGCCGCGTGTGGTTCTCCATCGCGCAGGGGATTTTAACCGAAACCATGTATGGCCTTATTCACAACGCTCAGCTCAAAGAGTTGCAATTTGTGATCACCGGCAATGGCTTCGTCGATACCGAAAAAGACAACACGATCAGCAGCATTGAATACTTAGATACCGATGCTAACGGTCGCCCACAATCCTTGGCCTATAAGATTATCAATCGCGACGTTGAAGGTAAGTATCAGATAGAAAAGCATATCTTTACCGATCCCGACCGCGATACGCTGATGATGCGCGTGACGTTTACCGCCTTTGAAGCGGGCATCACACCGCATTTATACGTTAATCCCCATATCGATAATGCGGGCGCGAATGATATTGGCAGAATCGATCATCAAGCCCTTATCGCTCGTACGGCGAATCCCCACAGCAGCGTGATGACGGTGAAATCGGATATCGACTTTGCGCAGGCGACCACCGGTTTTGTCGGTGTATCCGACGGTTTGGCCGATTTAGCCGATAACGGTAAGCTCGATACGCTGTATCAGGCCACCAGCAGCGCCGAAAATCCGACTCAAGGCAACATTGCTTTTACCGCCAGTTATCCCGCACTCCAAGCGAATCAAGCTCTTAATGTGAATTTGGCGATTGGTTTTGGCCAGGATGAGGCCAGCAGTTTAGCCAATGCCAACGCCAGCTTAACGGCGGGGTATGACGCAGTGCTGAGTCAATACAACGCTGGTTGGCACAGTTATTTACAATCGCTGCCCGCGATGCCAGCTATGGCGCAAAGCACAACAGATAATGGCAAGCTGCTGTATACCAGTGCCATGGTACTCAAGGCGCAGGAAGATAAAACCTACGCGGGCGCCCTTATCGCTTCGCTTTCTAATCCTTGGGGCGATACCGTCCCTGCTGTCACACCCAGCACGGGCTACAAGGCTGTTTGGCCGCGCGACTTTTATCAATGCGCCATGGCATTTCTCGCCATGGGCGATACCCAAACGCCTAAAGTCGCCTTTGAATACCTTAAAAAGGTGCAAGTGAGCGATAAAACCCCAGGCTTTAGCGGCACACCCGGTTGGTTTTTACAAAAGACCCATGTGGACGGCCAAATTGAATGGGTGGGCGTACAGCTCGACCAAACGGCGATGCCTATCATGCTCGGCTGGAAACTCTGGCAGGCAGGCGTACTCAGTCAAGCTGAACTTAACCATTGGTATCAAGAGATGTTAAAAGCTGCGGCGGACTTTTTAGTCAGCGGCGGCGAAGTCAATCTTGACTGGAATCACACCCAAATTACGCCACCAAAAACCCAACAAGAACGTTGGGAAGAACAGGCAGGTTATTCGCCCTCCACCACGGCCGCAGTGATCGCAGGCTTAGTGGCCGCGAGTGATATTGCCAAGGCAGTAAACGACAGCGATGCCAGTCAACGTTATCTCGCGACCGCTAAAACGCTTAATCAACAACTTGAAAAACACTTAGTGACGACCCAAGGTTTGCTCACGGATAGCCAAGGTATTAAGGCGCCTTATTATCTGCGATTAAGCCCCAACGGTGAGCCAAACAGCGCCGAGCAACTCGCCGCCAATAATGGCCGTGCGGGATTAGATCAACGTCAGATCCTCGATGGCGGCTTTTTAGAACTGGTGCGCTATGGCGTGCGTGGCGCCACCGATAAGCTGATTAATCAAAGCCTAGCGCTGGTGGATAATACCGAGCTTGAGGACAATTTACGCCTCAAATACAACTTTATGGCAAAGGATGGCAGCAGCGTTCCAGGCTTTAGACGTTACGGTAACGATGGCTACGGTGAAGACACTATAACCGGCGCAAACTACGCCGAATCGGGCAGTAATAGCGACAACCAACGCGGCCGCGTCTGGCCCTTCTTTACTGGCGAGCGTGGGCATTTTGAATTGGCCCTTGCCAGCGCCAAGGGAGAGCTAAGCGGTGCTCACGCACAGCAAACCAAGCAGCAACTTATCAATACCTATGTGCAAGGGATGGAAACCTTCGCCAACGCGGGTCTAATGCTCCCCGAACAAGCATGGGACGGTGTGGGTAACGCCACTCGTTACCAATATCAACTCGGCCAAGGCACTAACTCCGCCACCCCGCTCGCCTGGACCCATGCTGAATATATCAAGCTGGTACGTTCAATGAGCGACGGCCGTGTATGGGATAACTACCCCATCGTCCCTGAGGCGTTGAAATAATTTTTAAGGCTGATACCTGTGAGTAAAGCCCGCAAAACCTCAGTTTTGCGGGCTTTATGATCACAAGCGGCATATCATTCAGCACCGACTTAATACCTTTAATTTGCCCCACATCATCCATTCTGCGCACCGTAAAAGCATTCTCTGTTTTTATGTGAATACTTGTTTTTATTGCCGTTACTTCAATAAAAAATTGACTTACATAAGTCAGTCAGCTTGATCACGAGACTCCAATAGGGTGATTGTTTACTTAAGCAAATACATGACATAAACGCCTTCGACATGTGCTAAAGTTAGCTTATACTGTGTATATGTACAGTATCTAGATGCATATGATCATGGTTACTCCTGAACAATCAAAAATCCAATACCCTTTCTTTAGCACATCGGTGGCGGCGGGATTTCCTTCTCCCGCCAATGATTATATTGAGCAATCGCTTGATCTAAATGAGCTTTGTATCAAACACCCCACCGCAACCTTTTTTGTCAAAGTTCAAGGCGATTCGATGGTCGATGCCGGAATTTCCTCTGGTGATATATTAGTGGTTGACCGAGCCTTACAAGCCACCCATGGAGATATTGTAGTGGCGGCCATCAATGGGGAATTTACGGTAAAGCAATTGCAATTACGTCCTGTGGTGCAATTATTGCCATGTAATCCGGCCTACAGTGCAATTCCACTCAGCCACGAGTCAGAGTTAGACCTATTCGGTGTCGTGACTTGTGTGGTGAAAAAACTCAAATGACCGCCAACTTATTCGCCCTCGTAGACTGTAATAATTTTTATGCGTCCTGTGAGCGTATGTTTCGGCCCGATCTACAGGGCAAACCTATCGTTGTGCTGTCAAATAACGATGGTTGTGTCGTCGCGCGTTCATCGGAAGCAAAGCAATTAGGCATAAAAATGGCCGTGCCGGTTTATCAAGTGATGGAGATGATCCGCGCCCATAATGTGGCGGTATTTTCGTCCAACTATGCCCTTTACGCTGATATTTCAAATCGCGTCATGACCACACTTGAGCAGATGGTGCCTAGGGTTGAAGTCTACTCAATCGATGAGGCTTTTTTGGATTTGTCTCGGCTCGATAAATGTCAAGATATTAACCAGTTAGCCATGGATATTCGTCAGCGGATCCAGCAATGGATAGGGATCAGTGTCTGCGTAGGAATTGGGCCGAGCAAAACCTTAGCCAAGCTAGCTAACTATGCAGCAAAACAGTATCCCGCCACCCAAGGCGTTGTCGATTTACGCGATAAAGAACGCCAACGTCGGTTAATGGCGCTCACTCCCATTGATGAAGTTTGGGGCATTGGCCGAAAAATTGCGCAACGTTTAAAACTGATGGGCATCCATACCGCTCTACAGCTTGCAGATGCCCATCCTAAACTTATCCGAGACAATTTTTCCGTCATGGTTGAGCGAACAGTGTACGAGCTTAACGGTATTGCCTGTGATGATATTCAGCAGGTGGTAGCGACAAAGCAGCAAATAATCAGCTCGCGCTCCTTTGGCGCACGTATTACCACCTTTGAGGCAATGCAGCAGGCTATCAGCGACTATACCTTTAGGGCCTGCGAAAAATTGCGAGCGGAGGGGCAGCTTGCCCGCACCTTATCGGTGTTTATTCGCAGCAGTTATTTTACGCAACATCAGCCCCAATATAGCCAAGTACTCACTGGTCATCTTGTGTATCCCAGTGACGATACCCGTGATTTTATCGAATTAGCGCAGCGACTATTGCATCGGCTTTGGCGTGCAGGTCCAGCCTATGCTAAAGCTGGCGTCATGCTAGGAGATTTTTATGCACCAGGCGTGTTTCAATTAGGCTTGTTTGACGAGGCCAAACCACAACCTAAAAGTAAAGAATTGATGAAACTGCTTGATGGTATCAATCACAGTGGTAAAGGAAATATTCAATTTGCAGGACAAGGACTGAATGCCGATTGGAGAATGAAGCGTGGTCAACTCTCTCCCCGCTACACTACCCAATGGAGACATATTCCGATAATAAAATAAGCCATAAGCATGAATAACGAAATAATATGCTAGAGCTGTTCCATTTGTTAAATCCGCTAAAACACAGTCAATAATGGTCTATATTTCAACAGCTAATAAGATTCATGCTATTAACACCTTTAATCTTAAATTGATAGCGATCACATTATTCAAAACTGACCTAAACAAAAAATTCAGCCTAAAGATTGACATTGTAAAGATGATGTTACGTTACATTGCGATACAATCTAGCCTTTTTCACATGCAGCACCGCATCTTATTACTTCAAGCCAACCTTAATTAGCTTCCGCAAGTTTACATTAGTAACACACGATTAACATAAAACAAACAATTAAGCTGTTGATATTAAAGTTGTTAATGATAGTTTTCCGACTATGGAGGGCAGTTGCACATAAAATATAAGCCTTGATGAAACCCTTCCTGATCATCACGGCATTGTTAAGGGAATGAAAATATGATTACGCAAACAACCGTTGCACGTGCGGTTCGTTTTAGTTTACTTGCTTTAGTATCAACATCTTTATCACCATTGGTTTTCGCAGCTGATGAAACCGCGGTTGCCGAGGATAAAGTTGAGCGTATCGAAGTAACTGGTTCACGTATTAAGCGTACCGATCTTGAGAATGCTTCACCTGTAGTGGTTGTCAGTGCAGCCGACATTGAAAAAGGCGGGTTTAACTCAGTCCAAGATGTTTTAGGTAACCTATCGCAAAACTCTGGCGGCTCCATGACTCAGCAAGAAGTTCATGGTTTCACCCCAGCTGCATCTGCTGTAAATCTTCGTGGTGTTGGCGCTGGACGCGTTCTCACCCTCATCAATGGTAAACGCGTACCTAAATATCCTTTTGGGGCCGGTGGTACAGATAGTTTTGTCGATACCGCAAACATTCCGTTAGGAGCGATTGAACGCATTGAGATCTTAACCACAGGTGCATCAGCCATTTACGGCTCGGATGCCATGGGCGGCGTTATCAACATTATCTTGAAAAAAGATGTTGAGCAAAGCACCTTGAAATATCGCTTCTCCGATACCGTTGATGGTGGCTTACAAAACAACCAATTCTCCTTTATGACGGGCGTAAGCAGCGATAAAGCGAACCTAACTTTCTTCGCCGAATACGAAGACCGTCAAGCCTTAAAAGGAACAGATCGCCCAGAATGGGGAACAGATATCGTTCCGGGCAACCCTTATGCGGCTTACAGCTCATATGGTGCGAACATTGTCACCAGCGATAATAAACTCTTTAAAACCTTATCTGCCGCAGAATGTGAGGCACGTGGTTATCAAGTGATGTCCAATGGTCGCTGCGGTTTTGATCGCTCGCCACAACGGGATTTCTCTCCAGAACAAAAACGCTATTCAACTATGGTGAACCTCACCAAAGAACTGAATGATGACCATCAGCTCTACTCTCGAATTGACTATACACATGCCTCAACTTTTACCGAAATTGAGTCAGCAACTGTCGGTGATGACTTTAAATATAAAGTAGTTGGCGATGATGTCACTATCTACAACAAGTCAAAAGGCCTCTCACAAACCTTCAAAAAATCATCAGCCTTTGGCGGTGATTTTGCCAGCGCAGCCGACGGAGAATATTTCTACACTCGTCGTATGTCAGAGTTAGGTCCACGTACTTCTGATTTTGAAACCAATAACTTCTCGTTCTTGATCGGTGGTAAAGGTTATCTGACTGAAGGCATCGAATATGACACATCTTGGTCTATTGCCCGCCAAACTGTAGAATCCACCACAACGGGCTCACCAACTTACCAAAGTATGTGGGATTATTTGACCGAAGGAACCAATGGTCATTCTCTATTGGATGTTATTTCCAATGAAGATGCCGCCATGCTGGATTATCAAGGTGGTAAAAAAGGTCAATCAACCCTATCAAGCTTTAACGCCGGTATTAGTGGCGAAGTCTTTGAATTACCAGCAGGCGCCGTAGCTTATGCTGCTGGTATCGAATATGGCAAAGAATGGTTTTATGACAAATCCGATAGCTTTACCACTAACGGCGGTGTCATGGGTAAAGGCGGTAGCAGCGCTCAAGGTGAACGTGAACAATATGCTAGCTACGCTGAAGTGGCTGTTCCTGTGATTGAAAACCTCACAGTGACCTTAGCTGGCCGTTACGACTATTACGATGACGAATCTGATGTGGGTGGTCAATTCAGTCCTCAAGTGGCTGTAGAATACCGTCCTATCGACAGCTTACTGCTACGTGGTCTATATGCAGAGACTTTCCGTGCTCCAGATATGCAGCGTTTATTTGGAGAACCCACGTCAGCCTATAGTACTGTGATTGATACTCCTACTTGTGAAGCCTCTGGCCCTGGTCCTGCTTGCGATAAGATCGAATCCTTGCCAATTACCATTGGTGCTAACCCTGAGTTAGAAGCTGAAACAGGTAAAAACTATAACCTTGGTATGGTATGGGATTACAACGATCTCAATCTGACATTAGATTACTGGATTGTTGAAATCGATAACCTAAATAGCTGATCCGAATACTGCTACATTTTCGCCGTGCCATGCCCACTGCCAGGAAATGGGGAAACGGTTCCCATAAAATGCCATACCATGCCAAGCAGTTCCCGTATGTTCCTGCAAGCGTGA
>NZ_LGYY01000003.1:0-31961 GCF_001308045.1 Shewanella sp. Sh95 | reverse complement strand
GGGACGGTGCTGCACTCTGGGAACACGGACATCCGCGTAACTTAGCGGTCAGTTGGCAACAGCTTTATGGTTCAAATAAGCAGTGGAAAAAACGGTATGGTTATCATCGGCGGTCAATCTCAGAAACTGCCATGTACAGGGTAAAGCAATTACTTGGTGGTAGATTGAGCCTGCGAAATTATAACGGTCAGGTGGGAGAAACTTACGCGATGATAAAGGCTTTGAACAAGCTTACAGGGCTAGGCATGCCTGTAACTTACCGTGTAGTTTGATATTTAGACGATTATGAGGGGCTTTGTTCGCTGAATCGATTTAGGAAACAAAGCCATCAGTAAATGTCGCTAGCTGATCCGCTGATATTCCTGCTCCAGTAAAAACGACAATATGGTTTGGGTCAATCTCTGGTTTACTCAAAATAACTTCTCCTAAGATGTCATGATTTTTAATCGCAATGTGGAGTTATATATTGTTTTTTAATGGAACAGTTTTGTACGTACTTCTGAGCATTGAGGCACGCTTAAATACGGATCCAATGATGATTAGGGACTTCACTCTTACTGTTGGCTCCAGGATTTGAAATGCTGCACCCGCGAAATTTGGAGGCGCATTTCTCTGGTTGATGAACGTGACCTGTCAGTAACCATGCAAGAGACAAGGTGCCTGATTTAATTGCCGTTGTTAGGTCCCTTGAGCCAAAATCTCTCCCCGATTGCTTCGCGACACTAAGCCCTGAAGGCGGCTCGTGGTGAAGCAGTACATTGCATCGAGAAAATGGTGTGAAGTCAGATGTACCATATGACGCGCTGCCGAATATCACCCCATTGATTGAGGCTATAGCCTGATCTGCGTAGATCCCCTCAATTTCCCTTAACCAGGTTGAATTGAGTTCATCACCTAATTGGTCATGATTGCCCGAGCATACAAAAATAGGACGATTGAACTGTTTTAACCAGCATGAGATAACGGCCACTTGCTCATCGATTGGTGTAGGGCAGTTGTATCGACTATCAATGAAGTCACCTGTTAGACAAACAACGTCAGCTTCGGATGCATTGTCGGTAACCCATAGCATTTGAACTTGGTTGAAATGCAGATCGGAAACATGGAGCAGTTTCATTGTCAGTCCTATTGAATAAAAGGCATATCGGTTGGTGTGAGTAGTGGATCATACAAACATATCGAGCCGTCAATGTGGCTATAGACTTCAGCCGTTACTAACACCGAATGGCCTAACTTAATCATTTCGTTAGCCTTCTGTTGATAATGCATCCAAGCATCGCGATCTCTCTGAAACGTCAAATAGATTTCAACATCAAAATTCTCAAAGCAATTATATGCCTCTGCGATGATCCGCAATTCAAAATCTGCTGCGATCACGGGGATGCCAGCATGACTCGAGACAGTTCGACCAACGTGAGTTGGTAGGATTTGTTTGAGCCGACAAATTAGCTTCAGCCTATGAAAGGCTGAAAGTTGGCCAAGCAGATGAAATGGATCGCCGGACAATAAAAGTAAAGGTGCAACTGTAGGTGCAGTCATTGTGATTTCATTTCAGCTAAGCGGTTGATCTGTTCTACTGCAGCAAGCATTCTTATTCTTGCTGCAGGATTACTCGTATGTACATTAATTTTCGGAGGCTTAAAGCCTGTATCAACAATAGCTTGCTCAATCCAAAGCAGCACATCGTAGCCAGTACCTCTAGCATCATCTCCTAAATCATGATCTAGACTAATATCGGTTACCATGCCTTTGGCTAAATAGGAGATAACCTCATCTGGCCATCGAACTTGTAGCCAGCCAGTAGGTGCGAGTCGTTCATCATCCAAAAATATTTTCATCATGTACAGTTTTCATCGTTCATTCTCATTAATGAACATAGTGTACTCACGAAAATGACAAGTAATGTCGTTTGTCTATTTCTATTGTTCATAGCCAAGCAGTTTTGCTAACGGGAAGGGTATGCTTAAGCGAGACTATAAAATTTTCGGTGTAAGTGGCCTTCGAGGTCATGTGGATGCCAAGGAGGATAAGATGTCAATTTGGATCTCATTAGGGCGCAACAGATGCCGGATATATGTCGCAAGAGTGTGAACCATTAACAACTGATACCCCGTTGTCAAAGGTGAATTATCGACTAACGTAAATGTACTAGCCCAGACCCGCTTCAGAACAATGCCTGAATCGTTAACTCCTTAAGCGTGGTGTTTATCGTTAATCAATGGCACAAGCTATTGTGCGCATTCGCCTAAGTGTTCGCTTCGCCCTGCACAGCTTGTATTTCTCTAGCTCCTCATACTTAAAAAGGTCACGTCGCTCTGCTGGTAAAGTTGTATACTTTCGGGCCTTTTATTTTTCTAACCTTTTACTTTGGGATAGGCGATATGCGAATACTCATTACCGGTGGTGCAGGGTTTATTGGATCGGCATTAGTGCGAATGCTGATTGAGCAAACGATGTGCATCGTGATCAATGTCGATAAGTTAACCTATGCCTGTCATCCTGAGGCTTTAGCGGCTATTGCCGATAGTGAGCGCTATCATTTCATACAGGCGGATATTTGTGATGGAGCGACATTAGAGCAAGTCTTTCAGGCTCATCAGCCCGATGTGGTAATGCATTTAGCGGCTGAAAGTCATGTTGATCGCTCAATTGAAGGACCCGCTGCATTTATCCAAACCAACATTGTGGGCACCTATACGTTGTTAGAAGCTTCGCGCCGATATTGGCAGCAATTAGCGGATACGCGAAAAGGGTTATTTAGATTTCATCATGTTTCTACCGATGAGGTTTTTGGTTCACTGACCGAAACTGGATTGTTTAGTGAAACCTCAGCTTATGATCCGAGCTCGCCTTATTCAGCAAGTAAAGCTTCAGCGGATCATTTGGTTCGTGCTTGGCATCGAACTTATGCTTTACCGATAGTGATGACCAACTGCTCCAATAACTATGGCCCTTTTCAATACCCTGAAAAGCTCATTCCCCTAATGGTCACCAATGCGTTACAGGGTAAACCGTTGCCAATTTATGGTAATGGTCAGCAAGTGCGTGATTGGTTGTATGTGGATGATCACGTTAAGGCGCTCTATTTAGTTGCGACTCAGGGGGAGCTTGGGCAAACCTATAATATTGGTGGTTCCTGTGAGCAAACTAATTTGACGGTTGTGCGGCAAATTTGCGCCTTATTAGAGGAGTTAGTGCCTACTCATCCGCAATCTCTTGCAAAGGGTAGTGCGGGGTTTGCTGATTTAATTCAGTATGTCGTTGACCGGCCTGGCCATGATGTACGCTATGCTATTGATGCCAGTAAAATTCAACGTGAATTAGGTTGGAGAGCGCAAGAGTCTTTTGAGTCAGGTCTCAGAAAGACGGTGGAGTGGATTATAAACCAGCAACATCTTTAAGCGAGTGCTTAGTGCGTGCGCAAGTTCATCCTCGAACATCATGTCTAGAATCTAGGGCGTTGCTTCGCAACTGCTAGGACGGCCTACGGCTTTTAGAACGCCACTTCGTGGCTCTAGAACCTAGATCCTTTTATGCATTCTATAACGATACGCAGCACCTGGCTTTGTGTATGGTTTAGTGGATGCTGGTTGTCTGCTTTGGTTTGCTTAATTGTTGATTGTCCCTTGTTTGAACGGTTTGCTTCGGGAGTTATTACTTCTAAGAGCCGTATTTCTGGCGATTGTGCTGCTGAATTTTGGACTTGTGGGTATTGCACCATGTCGTAACGCTTAAGTTGGATCATTTGATCTTGATAAACTAAGCACATTGGTTCAAGGCAAAGTAGCCATTGTTGCAACTCGTTGTTGTACAGTTTTTTTGTTTGATAAACCTTATCGTCATGGCTGGTTTCATAGGACGTAAGGTTTAACGAGCCATTCAACTCCAGCCGCTCAATATGCGCGCGATACTTGCCGCGTTTGATCATCACATTAAAGTCGATAATTTGTTTATCTAAGAGTTGGCTTTCAATCTGAGTTTCGCCGCTAAAACAAAATGCAGGTTGGTTTGGGCGGAGTACTAACTCGCTTGATTTAGCCGCATTGTCAGACATCATTAGCTTTACGCCTTCGCCTTCCAAGATACACAACTGTCTATCGATGCCAGGAAATGGTGAGAAGGGACCGTTGCTCGAAATGGTGGCGATGCTGATCCTAAAATCAAAGTTGCTGAGGTCTGCCCCCTTTGGCCATATCAGCAGTTGTTTAGTACTACCGCCGCCGTTTTTCCATAAACTCGATTCACAGTCTTGATAGCGGATAATTTGGATATCTGGGTTCATGTCTTAGTAACTCTTTTCATTTTGAGTGACCACCGATGTGAGAATCTAGGACGCTGACAAGCTTGCTCTAGAATCACAGCTTTCTAGCTGGGTGGAGCACTCAACTTCTCACTGTGACGCTGGAATGCTCTTTTCTACATCCCTTTCTTTTTCAATATATAGTGCTCAGCCAGTTCGCCGCTGATCCGGTTGCCTTCGTTATCTAGCATAAATAGCTGGTTTTCACCGACGAGGTATTTACTGCCATCGGATAAAGTAATTTTTGAGCCCTTGCCATCCCAGTCAAATTTTCCTGCCACCTTGAAGATGCTCTCATCTTTGCCCAAATAAATACTTTTTAATTCAAAGCTGTTATCTGCCAGTAGCGTTAGCGTGGTTTGAATACCTTCGCAACTCGCACAGGGTAAAACACCTTCATACATGCCTGGCCAATCGAGTGCATTTTGGCTGGTATCGCCAAGGGGGATGGTCTTTTGAGTTTCTGTATTGGCTGTGGAGTTTTGATCTGTTGCATGTTGCGGATCGCTGCAAGCGGTTGCCATGATTGCGACTAAGGCGATAGTAAAGAGTGGACGTTGCATATTCATCTCAAGCCTCTGATTTATTGATATTAGGGATGATAACCGCCATCTACGATGGCACCAAACTTATTTACTATGGTATGGGGTCATATTAAAGGCATTAAGGCTATGCTCGATATGGCATTTGGGCGCTTAATTTCAGCGGCGCTTACGGCTTCATTGCTATAGTGTTAAATCCGATAATATGGTGCTATCGCAGTTGAGCAGGGGGAACGAGAAGCGCTGAAATGCTATTCTGTAGAGTAATCTACCTAGTGAGTTTGCAGATAGAATCTATACTAAAGACTATCACTTTAAGGTTAGTACTTAAGACTCTTGCATAAGCATTGGCTACTGAAGCTATTGTCAGATTTCAATGTCTGGCGAAGCCACGCGGAGAACTCCATCATTATGACGCGGATGTTAGATAGGATTTTATTTGACGTGAGTCGCTCTTCAATTATTGACGGTGGCGATTTAGCTGAGGCATCGCAACTCATTGTTGCTTCAGTGTGCCAAGGCTTAAACATCAGCCGTGCCAGTATTTGGTTATGGACTGAAGATCATCAAAGTATGCACTGCTTTTACCTGCTCGATAATATGCAAAGACAAGAAGCTTTTGTCTTAACGCGTGCTGATTATCCTTATTATTTCAGTTTATTAGATAATGAAAGAGCAATAGTGGCTAATCAGGCTCAAACCGATAGAGCAACCCATGAGTTTGTAAAGGTTTACTTAGTGCCTAATGGTATTACCTCCATATTAGATAGCCCTATCCGTCATCGCGGTAAGATGGTGGGCATTATTTGTTCTGAACATCAAGGTGAGCCAAGAGAATGGACCCGCGATGAAAAAGCCTTTGCTTCCGCTTTGGCCGATTTATTTGGTCGGGCAATGAGTGCAAGGGAAATTTTAGATTATCAGCAGCAATTAAAAGCCATTAATGCGGATTTGGAAGCGCAAGTTGAATTAAGAACTCAAGAATTGGAAACCGCATTGGCGGATTTACGTTCAACACAACATCATTTGATTGAAAATGAGAAAATGGCGGCCTTAGGGAGTTTAGTGGCAGGGGTTGCCCATGAGGTCAATACGCCTTTGGGGATTGCAGTGACCTCAGTAACTCATTGTTTAGATGAGGTCGCATTGTTAAAAAGTACATTTGAGCAAAATGAACTCGACGAAGATAAGTTTTTAAACTTTATCAATACGATGCAAGATGGTTTGGGACTGATAGAGCGAAATTTGGCGCGAGCAGCGGAGTTAGTCCATAACTTTAAGCGGACCGCGGCGGATCAGTCGGTACTTGAACGTGAGCGATTTAATTTAAAGACTTATCTTTTCCAGATTTTTAGCTCATTAAGGCCATTAATGCGTAAGAAGAATATCACCTTAACCGTTGACCTTGATGACCAAATTTTCATCGAGTCTTACCCTGGGGCAATTGCGCAAATTTTTACCAATCTAGTTGCCAATAGCTTTCGACATGGGTTTCCTGACAATTTTGCTGGTGATAAACAAATTACTATCCGAGTTGAACAGCAAGGCTCGAACGTTTTCATGAGTTATCAAGATAATGGTGTCGGCATGACTGATGAGGTCAAGATGAAAGCCTTTGAGCCTTTTTTTACCACCGCTCGCAAAGATGGCGGCACAGGCTTAGGAATGTCAATTATCTACAATTTGGTTACCCAAAAGCTCCATGGCAGTATTATTCTGACCTCTTCGCCTAACCAAGGCGTAAAAGTCGACATACAACTTCCTGAGAAATAAAGCGGAATCTAGAACCTATAAGCCTAGAAGTCGCATAGCAACGTTCTGCCTTTTCTCGTAAGCCATTGGCCGCGCTGCGCTTAGCTTGTATTTATATGCTACTATCTGTGCCTTAATTCAATCCACTAATCCTCGATATATCAATGAGAAAAGGCATTCTATTGGCGGGTGGTACAGGCTCTCGCCTTTATCCGATGACGCAGGTTGTGTGTAAGCAATTATTGCCTATCTACGATAAGCCAATGATCTATTACCCATTGGTGACTCTGATGCAGACGGGCATTAGAGACATTTTGATTATTTGTACTCCTAATGATTTGCCACTTTTTAAGGCATTACTGGGTAATGGTCAGCGTTGGGGGATCCAGCTTGAATATGCTGTACAGCCTTCACCAAGGGGATTAGCTGAGGCCCTTATCATCGCTGAACCCTTTCTTGCTGGCCACTCCTGTGCGTTAATTCTTGGCGATAACTTATTTTATGGCCAGCAACTTAACACAAACTTACAAAAGGCGACCCAGTTAGCCGTTGGCGCCACCGTATTTGGCTATCATGTGGCGAATCCTAATGCTTATGGCGTCGTTGAGTTTGATGCTAATGGTAAAGCCATTTCCATTGAAGAGAAACCGCGCGCAGCACGGTCTTCCTATGCCATTCCCGGTTTATATTTCTTTGATCATAGAGCCAGTCAACTGGCTAAAACGGTTGCTCCCTCTGCGCGAGGTGAGCTAGAAATTGTGGATGTGATCAATCAGTATCTGCTGCTTGGGGAGTTGCAGGTTGAAATCATGGGGCGGGGGACCGCTTGGCTAGATACAGGCACGCCCGATGCGATGGCTGAAGCGACCCAATTTATTGCCGCTATTGAGAAACGACAGGGCTTGAAAGTGAATTGCCCGGAGGAAGTGGCATTCCATTGTGGCTGGATTAATGCCTCGCAGCTAGCTGCCTTAGCTCAACCTTTACTTAAAAGTGGCTACGGTGAGTATCTTTTAGGCTTATTACATAAACAGGTGTTTAATGAAGTGCGTTGAAACCGAGCTGGCTGAAGTACTAGTCTTTGAACCTAAGGTATTTGGCGATGAGCGTGGCTTTTTTATGGAAACCTTTCGGCAAGCGTATTTTACTGAGTGCTTGCTGAGTCGCGGATTTGAAGCGCCAGCGTTAGTGCAAGATAACTATAGTCGCTCGCAGCAGCATGTATTGCGTGGATTGCATTACCAGCAACAATATCCGCAGGGCAAATTAGTCCGAGTGTGTGCTGGCAGTATTTTTGATGTTGCCGTCGATATTCGGCCACAATCCGCGACCTATGGCAAATGGGTTGGCAGGATTCTTTCTGCGGATAATCATTTGCAAATGTGGATCCCCCCAGGGTTTGCCCACGGGTTTTATGTGTTAAGTGAGTATGCAGATGTGTTGTATCGTTGCAGCGATTATTATGCGCCGGATGATGAATATGTACTTGCTTGGAATAGTGCCGAGTTTACGATTGAGTGGCCACTGTTAAATAACACACCCATTCTTTCCGCAAGAGATGCCAATGCCGCCGTTAGCGTCTAAACGCTAACGGCGGTTTCAATTATTTTACAGGCTTATTTTCAGTGCTGGGGCGAGTGAACCAAGGATCTCTTGCATCCATTACGTCATAAAGGCTGTACTTGCGCCCTAATGTTTGGCCACCATCGCGAGTAAGAGGCATCCAACTGATTGTCGCCCGACTATGGGTTGATTTAATGGTCATTAAATCAAATGGTACTGACACGTAGAAGCCTTTAGTAAAGCTACCCTCACCATATTCTTCTGCCGACAGGTTGGTTTTAGTCGCAAAGGCGCCCACAATCACACCACTATCGAATTGTTTCGAGAAATCTATGGTCACACCTTTATCTTCGGCTAGATATTGGCCTGCACTTATCCTGAGCAAGGTATTGGGGAACCAATCGGGTTGGTAATAGACTGAAGCATGCCCAGTTACACTGCCCGTTTGTACTCGATAGAAGCGGTTAATGAGCGGGTCAAATTGATTTTCTTCCGCAAAGAAGCCGAGCATGCTATCGGGGTCGCGTTGCTTAACGTAATTCACATCAACACCAAAAGCCCATTGGCTGTTTAGAGGACGGTAAAGAACCTCGCCACCCACGCCGCCATACATCATTTCTAAATAGCCACCATAGGCTTGGTAAGAAATATTATCGGTTAAATTATCCATCCAAGTCAGTTGCAGGTTATTCACTCTAACCGGATTATCATGAATATACTGGCGAACGAGGGTGCGAACCCGTTTTAAGTCAGTACCATCGGGCGGTACATCGTATAAAAATTTATCAAAGTTATCGTAAAGGTTAAGATAAAGTGAGCTTGAAAATTCAAAGTTATCGGTAAAGCGGTAACTTGCACTACCCGTCATGCCAATACTAAACATATAAAACCCTTCTGAACTGCCAAAGGATTGGGACATGGTGGGGGAAACATCAAAGCTAAACTTATCTAGCCAATCCTTATCAGTAGTATTGACCAGTTGTCCCTGTGGCAAGCTTGGAACTTTTATAACACTTGCGTCAGTTACTTTGGCATTGAGATAGCCATAATTTGCGATTTGGGCAAATTTGGGGGCATCGATACGGGTTTCTGTTATCGGTTGGCTATAACGAGTTTCTATTAATCGGTACTCTTTAATACGAGTTACATCTGTATTGTTGGCAAGAATGGTGGCCGCTCGTTGATGTGCTTCATTTCTATCGCGGAATTTGGTTTGTTCACCGACGACAGTAATGCTGTCATTATCCAGATAAATTTTGGCGTTTGCGTAACCTGCGATGGTTTGTAAGTCTTGAGCGACCTTGTTCCAATCCACTTGGCTTTCCGCCATCGTCTGATTAGGCGTGTTTACTGGTTCTAGATTGACTACTTCAGCACTTTGCACTTTCGAATCGTGAGTCACGGAAGTATTAGCACCCACAGTCGCTTGTTCGACTGTTGGTGTGTTTATCGGTGCGGAGGATTCTGTTTGGGTAAGGGTTAATGGTGCAGCCGGAAGCGGCTTATATTTAGCGGCAGCAGGATCGGTTTTAATCTGCGATAAGGTATTAAAATTAGTTTGTAGACTAAAGCCAAGCGTCCAAGTATTACCGCGCTCATAACTTAAATGCAGATCGCCCCAATCGCCAAACCGATAGAGTAGTCCATAGTTAAATTTACTGTCCTGAGGCATTGGAATGCTGCCACGTACGACGGGGAAATCCGATTGATAGTCGTTACCGTCGTACTCCACTTTTAAGCGAAGAGGCTCCCATGGGGTTTGATATTCAACGCCGCCAAAAAGGGCTGCACAACCTTTAAACCAACGTTGATAATCTACGGTTCCACCTTTACCACCATAGGAGGTATCTCTATCGCAGTTGTAATTAAGATCTTTTTTATCTGAGGTGAGATTACCGCTATTGCCAATATAGCCCCAGCCTATGCCGAGGGTAAAATCCACTGGGCCAACTCGTTTCGTTGCGGCGATAAACTCACCATCAAATAAGCCAGTGCCGCCAAAGTCTCGCACCCCAATAGAGGTTTCGGGCAGCCAATTACTTTCTTCCAGTAAGCGAACCTTAAAATCGATGCCTTTATCTGTGTATTTAGTATTACCGCTAAAGCTTGGGTCGTTACTGTAAAGTAGGTCTTGTACTAGGGTGTAGCGAATGGTGGTTTCAAACCACGGAAATAGCGCTACTGAAGCACTAAAGTGCTGATAATCATCGTTATAAGTGGTTTTAAAGTTAAATTCACCTTCAGGCGCCATACGGCCTGTAGGCATTTGCATTAAACCAACGCCACCAAAATCTGATTGTGAAGGCAATAGTGTCGGATAAGAAAATTCATCGGCGCTAACATGTAACAAAGGTAGCAGTGCTAATGACAGCGCAGATAAACGCCCGAACGTATGCAAAGTGGGAGTCGACTTTTTCATTACAGAGCCCGATTCTTGAGTAATTCAATAATGTTGTTATTTAATTTTGCATGGTCAGCAAACAGCTCTGAAAACTCAACAAAGAGAATCGCACCTGGGGCGATATCCTGAGCTTGATAATTCCAATAGGCGATAGGCTGTTTTATTGCATTACCATCGGGTTGAATAATCCATACAAAGCTATTTTCGGCGTTATTGAGTAAACCCGCATGCTTTAGGTAATCTTTACTGCTGGCCCGCGATTGCCATGCTTGTTCACCGATTTGCGCGACCGCGCCAACGACAGTGACCGTAGTTGGGCGAGGGGGTAATACGAGTAAAAAATCACCATCGATAAGTGGATTATAAGCATCGGTGATACGGATTAAATCGAGATCTAATGGTTGATTAATCCGTTGACCAAGTTTGATGTTGCGTAAAAACTGAGCAAGCTTGCTCAGTTTTGCAATGTAGTTACCATTATCGATTTGCTCACCCATCGTAGCCAATTGCTGCAATACTTGCTGACGAGTGGTCTCTAATGCTGCAGTATTTTTTATATCTAAAAGTGCCGCACCTAGCCAATAAATTGCCACAGCCTCATTTTTTGTTGGCTGATTATAAAGAGGAAGCTGGGTTAACCCATCCTGAACTGCTTGTCCAACTCGAATGGCTGAGGGATAGGTAATGTGTAGCTGCGGCGTGTTAGACGCAGTGGTACTGACAGCAAGTTGGGTATTGGCTTCTACAGCGGGTAAAAACAGTGAACCTACTAGCAGTGCCAACGGGGTGATATAAGATCTCATTATGGCTCCACTAAGCAGCAAAAGGCTTCAGTAAGGTGATATCAATAAACGGCAGATTGGGCGCAATTTTCTGATGGCTTTTAATAACGTTGCCTGTTTGTGGATCTAGCCAAAACTCATTTTGATATTGGATATTGAGTGCATCCACAGAGACGTTTTCACTAAAATGCAAAGCTTGTGTGGGAGTGCCATTGATTAGAATATTTTCGTCACCAATCAATTTAAATTCTGATGTTGCTCGGTAGCCATAATGATAACCAGGTTGCCAATCGATCGTTCGAGTCCAGGTTTTTGGGGTATTGCTTAAATGCAATCCTAATAACAGTGGATCTGGCTCATTACTTTCAACAGCACTTAAGTTACCTGCAAGCAGATTATGGGTTTTGACTAAACGGCCGTTAACCGTAATCAACATGCCTTTATCTGCAGATAACCACTTAAGTTCGAGTGCTTCGGGCGAGTTTTTTACTGAAGATAGGCTGATTTTAGGCTCTGCAAAGGCTAAAACCACAAATGCCTGAGCCGTATCTTCAAGTTTTACATAGATGCTGGCATAAGGATTAGCCGATACTTGCTCAGGGGAGAGAACCACATCGTCACTCCCAAAAAAGGCGAGTTTTGCGGTATCGTTTAATGCGCTAATTCGTTGACTACAGCCCGATAGCCCTACGATAACTGCCGAAATGGCAATAATGGGGAAAATTCTTTTATATATACGCATCCGAGTTGCTTATTCTCAATAATAGTAGGTAACCAATGTAAATATATGATGTCGTGATTTCAAGCTTTCGCTATTTTGCTTTAGACGTTTAAATGCCCCAAAAAAAACAACCGCCAAAAGGCGGTTATTTACACACACTAACCAATCAATTAGTTAGAGTTAGTGGTGGTATTTGTATTTGTGGTGGTGATTGGGTTGCCATCTGAGCCATTTGCAGCAACTAAAACACCAGTTACAACTGCACCGGCTGCAATACCACCAGCAACGATAGCACCAGTAGCGCCACCAACACCTGTACCACCAGTAGCTGTACCAGTACCAGTGTTATTTGCATTAGCCGCAACTGAACCTAACATTGAAATAGCAGCGATAAGTGCTAATGAAGTTTTTTTCATCGTGATTCCCTTTTAGAAAAAATTAACCTAATTTTTAGCTAATCTAGTACAGCATGATAGGTGATTCAACTTAAATGATCAATGTTAAATCTATTCCGCCACTCAGACTTTAGACTGATTTACAGCTTAGCTGCTACTGAATAATCCTTAATTTTGAATGAGTTTCGCATATCTCGGTTAAGGAATTATGTCATCGTTTAATTTATAATACGGCAAGATGCGGGCTTCAATTCGATTTTACTCAGCCTTTTTATTGTGAGTCATCGCATTAGGCTAAATTGAAAAATGCTTTCAATTCGTCAAGGTGCGCCATACCGTCTTGATAGCCTAAATCGATCAATGCGCTGGTATAGGATTTTTCAAACAAGAGATAAGACACAATACTGGAGTCAGACTGCCTATCGATACCAAAAAATCCCAGTAAGGTTTTAATTGCCCAGGGCATATCGTCATAGAAGCGGGCGGCGATTTTACTTAAATCTTCGCTGGGTTTTATCACTAAGGTTTTTATGGGGTGTAATGCTAGTTGCGCACGGCTTTCTTCTGGAATAAGGGAAAGCGTATGATTTATGCGCTCTAGGCGTTCTAAATCGCTATTTAAGGTATCAGAAAAGATAGTATCCAACAGATGACCCGCGATGGTCGCAGTCTTCGGATGATATTCTAGCTCCATCGGAAAATGCTTATGGGGACTGTCTAGGTTTATCACCAATAGCTTATTAGCCCCCAAATGGATTGGACTTGAAAGCGGCGCCAGCTGGTGGACTGAGCCGTCACCATAATAAGCTTGATTAAGTTTAATTGACGGGAACACCATGGGAATGGCTGAGCTTGCTAACAAGTGCTCGGTATTTAACATGCGCCGCTCACCGCTGCGTCTGGCGCGGGTCCAGTTTTCAATATCCCGTGCCGCTTGAAAAAACGTCACCGAACGCGAGTTGTTATAGCAGGAGGTATCGACACTCAGAGCGGTTAAAGCGCCGTTGCGGATATTGCGATCAATTCTTTTAAAATCGATAAGTTCATTCAATAAGTGCCGTAAAGGTTCATTATCGAGCAGGCTGCCAGCATCTGTATTGACCTTATCGTCCTGTAAGCCTTTTAGCGCCATTTTTGAGAGGTGCTTTAACACGCCAGGAACAGTGGCTCTGTACACTTTTCTAGTTTCAAAATGACGCCATACCCATTCGAGTTTTTTGACACCTAAATGAAAACATGAGGCATGGGTGGCGATTGAAGTACCATTAATGGCACCAGCGGAAGTGCCACATATGATTTTGAAGGGAATGCCATGGTTGCGAGGATAAAGCTGGACCAGTGCTTTTAACACTCCCACTTGATAGGCGGCACGAGCGCCACCGCCACCGAGAACTAATGCTGTTGATGTTGGCAATCTTAATACTCAACGACTTGTTATTATGATTTTATTAAAGCAATGCCTTGTCTAAAAAAGCAAGTCTGAGCAGTTATCTTAATGACATTTCTTTATTTTTTGATGATAAAAGGCAAAGGCAAGCACTTGAGAGCTTGTTTGCCATCAACAGACTGGAAATAAAAAACGCACTTAAGTTAAGCCTAAGTGCGTTGCTGTATTGAGAGGTTAATGGTAAGCCATTAACTCACACTGGCGAATGTATATTCAGCGCAAAAGACTGTGCTTAAGCTTGCAGATTCTTTAAGAAATCGACGATTTGGTCGAATGGTACATCTTGCTTCTCACCAGTGCGGCGGTTTTTGTATTCAAATACACCCGCGTCGATATTGCGATCACCAATCACCACAGTGTGAGGAATACCAATGAGCTCCATATCGGCGAACATCACGCCTGGACGCTCTTTACGGTCATCCAACAGGACATCGATACCCGCAGCACTTAAGTCTTTGTATAACTGCTCGGCGATATCGGTGACGCGGTGCGACTTGTGCATATTCATTGGCAGAATGCCCACACTAAATGGTGCAATCGCTTCTGGCCATACAATGCCACGGTCATCAAAGTTTTGCTCAATCGCAGCTGCCACGATACGGCTCACACCAACACCGTAACAACCCATCAGCAGCACCTGTGATTTACCGTTCTCATCGAGAACAGTCGCATTCATCGATTTAGAATAGTTAGTGCCGAGTTGGAAGATATGACCCACTTCGATACCACGAGCCATGGCATAGGTACCTAAACCATCCGGTGTTGGCTCGCCTTCAACCACGTTACGGATATCGGCCGCTTGTGCCAGTGGCAGATCGCGCTCCCAGTTGATGCCAAAGTAGTGTTTATCATCCACGTTTGCGCCGGCAGCAAAATCGCTCATCACGCTAACACTGTGGTCGATGATGATCGGCATATTCAGGCCGACAGGGCCTAATGAGCCTGGACCTGCGCCAATGGCGTCACGGATCAGGGCTTCTGGGGCAAATTCTAATGGTGATGCCACTAAATCTAATTTATCTGCCTTGATTTCATTTAGCTCGTGGTCACCACGTACAATCAGCGCAACCAGTGGCGCCGCTTCAGTCGCACCTTTCACAATCAAGGTTTTCACTGTTTTAGTGATATCCAAACCGAATTGCTCAACTAACTCAGCAATGGTTTTCGCATTTGGGGTATCGACTAAACGTAATGCTTCAGTCGCCGCGCCGCGCGTTTCGGTTGGCATTGGCGATTCGGCTTTCTCGATGTTAGCGGCATAATCGCTACCCGTAGAGTAGGCGATTAAGTCTTCACCGCTTTGCGCTAATACATGGAACTCGTGTGACATGCTGCCACCGATAGAACCGGTGTCCGCTAAAACTGGGCGGAAGGCTAAGCCCATGCGCGACAGAATGTTGCTATAGGCTTGATACATCGCCTCATAGGTTTCATTCATGGTATCCACATCAAGATGGAAAGAATAAGCATCTTTCATCAGGAACTCGCGAGAACGCATCACGCCAAAACGTGGGCGAACTTCGTCGCGGAATTTAGTTTGAATTTGATAAAGATTCAGCGGTAATTGTTTGTAAGAGCTGACTTCTTTACGGATTAAGTCGGTGATCACTTCTTCGTGGGTTGGTCCCAGAACGAAGTCACGGCTATGACGGTCTTTAAAACGCAGTAGTTCAGGACCAAACTTGTCCCAGCGACCCGTTTCTACCCATAAATCAGCCGGTTGCACCATAGGCATTAGGATTTCAATCGCGCCCGCTTTGTTCATTTCTTCACGAACAATCGCTTCGACTTTACGTAATACACGCAGGCCCGTGGGCAGATAGCTGTATAGGCCTGAAGCGTTACGGCGGATCATACCCGCCCGTAGCATTAATTGATGGCTGATGACTTCTGCATTCGCAGGTGTTTCTTTTTGAGTAGAAAGTAGGTATTTGCTAACGCGCATTACCGATGTCCAAATTTGAGTTGAATGGGCGCCATTTTATCACCTGCTTTGATGATGTCACCTATGGATTTAGGTTAAATTCAACTAGCTGGGAGACAAATAGCATTTTTGATGCTGGATAACCGATAAAGCAAAGATAAGCGCTGCGCCGTTAGGGTGCGACTTCGTCATTGCTCGTATCTAGATTCTCGTCGCTGCTTACTTATTTCGCCGATCGCCAATCACCCGTGCAGGATTACCGGCGACGATAGCCCATGCGGGGACATCTTTGGTGACAATACAGCCCATGCCAATCACCGCATGGTCGCCAATGGTGACACCATCAACTATCCCGGCCTGTGCGCCAATCCAAACATCTTTACCTATCACGACGCCTTTAGAGTGAGAGGCTTGTTGATAAATGGGCGTATCGGGCGCCATGCCATGATTAAAGGCATAGATAGTGACATGATTAGCAATGCGAGTTTGGGAGCCAATTTGAATCCCCACTCGACCGCCATCGAAGGAGCAGCCATGATTGATGGCGACTTCGTTACCAAGGGTAATAGGGCCATGTAAAAAACATTCGGCGGCAATCATGCAATGATTACCTATCTTGATATCGCGATTGGGCTCGGCAAATAATTGTGCCTCGGGGGCGATAAAACAGTTATCACCAATGGTGACGGTTTCGAGGGCGCAAAGGTTGGTTTGAATTTCATCCTGCCAAGGTTTAGCCCAGACTAAGTGTTTTTCTTTGAGTGAAAAATACAGCCAGGGCATCCAAGACAGACGCTTTTTGTGTTGGCTCTGATAATCAGGCAATGCGGTTGTGTTTAGCGTCTGCATTTAGCCACATTTCCCCGGTTTGAGTTCGAGCACTTGAATATATTCCCGATCATCCTCATCAACCGCCATCCGCCAAAAGATATCTAAGTCATACAAAGCCACTTGATATAGCTTGGGATCATCCTTGGCTTTTTTATAGGCAGGGCGAGGGTCTTGTCCGAGTACGCCGCGGATAAGTTCGGCCAAATCAGTATAAGCGTCCTGTTTGCTATAGGCGTTAATCTGCGTTGCCGCGAGCTCGGAAAAAACCACGCTAATCAGCTTAGGCGCTTCTTGAGCGATACCGCCGACGGCACCTTCAATCGAATCTGAGAAGGGAATATAGGGCTTTATATCGATAATCGGCGTGCCATCGACAAGATCCATGCCTGAAATCTCCAGGCATACTTTGCCTTTACGTTGCACCACTCGGTGGAGTTTTACCACGGATTGGCCAATGCCGTTTGGGCGAAAAGTCGAGCGGGTTGCGAATACACCGAGTTTTTCATTACCGCCTAAACGCGGTGGGCGAACTGTGGTTTTCCAGCCTTGGGCGAGATTTTCATGGAAACAAAACAGCAGCCAAAGGTGGGAATATTGCTCGATGCCACGCACGGCGTCGAGATGATTGATATGGCCTTCCAGCTCAACATAACCGCGTGCTTCCACCAAACCAGGTTGCCTTGGAATGCCAAATTTTTGTTTGTAGGGGGTACGGCAGGTGGCCACAGCGGTAATTTGGTTGGTAAATGTCATGCAAAAAACACCTAAAGGAAGGAGCAACAACCCAAACTCAGATGGCTTAGGTTGTAAAGTACAACAAGAATGGCGTGCAGTATAATACACGCGATGAACTAGTCGGCGGTGGCCATTTTAATCGCTTGACCGACACATAACGCGCGGCTGATACAGCCTTGCGCAGCTTCTTCCATCATCACGCATTGTTTGATGATGATACCATTAGCACCTTTATCAGCCGCAGCGCGGCGGGCTTCGGTTCTCGCTTCGCTTAAGGATGCTGGCACGCCATTTACATCCGCTTGGCAAGATTCTCCTTGCACTAAGCCTTTCAACTCGTAGTGGCCTTTAGGCAAACTATCACCTTCAAATAGCGTAACATCGCCCGCCTTGAAGTAGTCACTAATCGCCTCACCGTCTAAATTGCTATTAAAACTGTAGTCGCTGGCACAGGCGCTAAGCAGGAGCACTAATGCACTTGAGAGGATGATTTTCATGGTTTGACCTGAGATTAAGGGTAAAGAAGCGCAGTCCCATGGACTGCGCGGTGCTGTGCGATTTATCTCAGTAAATTCTATCGCTTAAGATACTTTTGATAAAGCTGCTGGTGGCGATTATTCAGATCTATTTGTCTTCCTTCAATCCAGATCGCATCAATTTTGTTACTCATGGGGTCGAGGATATCTCCGTCACTCAGCACAACGCTGCCCTGATAGCCTACTTCGATAGCGCCTAAATCGTTAATCCCTAACAGCTTTGCAGCATCTAACGTGACAGATTTCAACGCTTGCTCTGCCCTAACGCCATAAGCTGCGCTGTAACCTGCGGCATAGGGTAGGTTACGACTGTTCCAATCCGATGAAAAACCAAGGGCATAGGGAATGCCGGCATTTGCTAGCAACGAAGGGATTTTAAACGGTAAATCTACCGGTTCATCTGTGCGTTTAGGTAGGCTTAGGGTGTGCGGGTAAATCACACTGGCATTCACTTCCCTTAAGCTTGAGGCCAGTCGCCATGCATCATAACCACCAACAATGACCAATTTAAATTGATATTTTTTAGTCAGGGCAATCACTTGCTCGATTTGGTTAACACTGTCTGCGTGGGCAAATAGCGTCGCTTTACCTTGGTACAGTGGCAACATGGCCTGCCAACGCAGATTGGGCGTGTTGTCCGTATCCTGTGCATTTTGACTTAAGAAATAGCGGTAACCGTCCTCAAAGGCGTTGATTAGCTTATCAATAGCCTGCTGATTTTTTTCAATCGCTTTGGCTTTTCCTTTTTCATCCTCTGGCATGCGTTTTATCTGTGGCCAGTAAACATGAAATTGGCCTTCACTGGGGTGCAATGCATCTTCAATGGTCCACGCATCGAGATCGACGACCACCGATTGGCCCGCGAGTCCGTCACCACTAGGGACGATTTGTGCGTGAGTGATGCCATTATAGCGAATGGTTGGCAGCAGCTCCGAATCCGGGTTGTAAGCCGTTGCTGCAGTAATTTGCGGGTTAAAGTCACCGACTTCAGCGTTATCTACGGTCGGGCGAACCATCTCGATTTCCACTAAGCCAAGACTGGTATCCAGTGCAATAAGGCCGGGATATAAGTGTTTGCCCGTGGCATCGATAACCTGTGCTTTACCATCAGCCCCGTTGACGTGTAACTGTGGTCCTAGCGCACTGATTTTGCCGTTTTCGATTAACACATCGGTATTGGTTAGTACCCCTTGGCTGACCGTATGCACAGTGGCGTTTTTAATCAACACACCGTGAGTTTGTTTAGGCGTAGGGATGAGATTATGTGCCTGCACGGACAAGGTGATGGCCAGTGTCGACAGCAGCAAGGTTGTGGGTAAGTGCTTCATTATTTTGCTCCCTGATGATGTTGGCCCCAAGCCTGATAATGGGTATCGCAGTGCCATTGTGGCTCGTTAAGCGGTGTAACTTTTTCACCCGCCTTAGCGTTATCATCACTACTGAGAATTTTTTGGATAAGAGCGGCACGCTCAGCCACTACTTGCTGCTGGGCAAGCTGGTCTTGGTCGCGATCGAAGTAGCGTTTGCCTTCAACCCAAGCCTGGGTCACTTTGGCATAAATCGACAGCGGCTCGGCGTTCCAAAGCACAATATCGGCCATTTTGCCTGGGGTGAGTGAGCCAACATACTCATCGACTCTGAGCTGTTTCGCTGGGTTGATGGTCACCATATTCCAGGCATCTTCCTTTGACATACCGCAATACATCATTGACTTAGCTGCTTCTTGGTTGAGTCTGCGCTGCATTTCGTAGTCATCGGAATTGATACTCGTCAACACACCTTGTTTTTGCATTAGGCACGCGTTTTGCGGGATCGCATCATAAACCTCGAACTTATAAGCCCACCAATCGGCAAAGGTCGAGGCGCCCGCACCATGGGCAGCCAGTTCACTGGCAACCTTGTAACCTTCAAGCACATGGGTAAAGGTTTGCACTTTAAAGTGGTAGGCTTCGGCTAAGCGCAGGAACATTAAAATTTCCGACTGTACATAAGAGTGAATATGCACATCGCGCTGTTGCTTAAGCACTTCGGCCACCGCCTGCAGGCGATAACTTGGGCGCGGTGCGAGGGTTTTCTTCTTCTCACTGCTGCGTAAATCATCATAATCCTTCAGTGCATTCTCATAGGCGAGTGCTGCATCGAAGGTTTCTTCAAATAAGGCTTTTACCCCCATGCGCGTCTGCGGGAAGCGCTGCACAAACTTTTCGCCCCAGTTACTCTGTTTAACGTTTTCGCCAAGGGCGAATTTGATACTGGCAGGGGCATTGGCAAACTTTAGCTGTTCTGCGCTTTCTCCCCACTTCATTTTTATTAACTGGGATTGGCCACCAATAGGATTAGCGCTGCCATGGAGTAATTGTGCGCTGGTCACACCGCCCGCGAGTGCGCGATAGATGGAGACATCTTCAGGATTAATCACATCGCCAATCCGCACTTCAGAGGTGACTGCGTCGGTGCCTTCGTTGGTGCCGCCGTTGATGGCAATATGGGAATGCTCATCGACAATACCCGCTGTTAAGTGCTTGCCCGTTGCATCGAGGACTTGATATCCAGAAGGCGTGTTGAGTTGCTGGCCGATTTTTTCAATCTTGCCATTGGCCATTAGCAGATCCGCATGTTCCAAGATACCTTGTTTATCTGAGGTCCACAGGGTGGCATTTTTAATATGGAGTTTCTCGGCTTTGGGCGCCTCACTTAAACCATAGGCGACGTTAGGGTAGGTCAGTTGACTGACTAAGGTTTGCGATGCATCGGCTTTAGGCGTGCTTACTTGCTCCGTCTTTGGCAGAGGCGTAAGGGCAATACCAGCAACATTAATGCTACGACTTTGGGCGTCTACCATCCGGCCTTGAATGCCGTCTTTGGCAAACCAGAGGGTAAAACGGCTGATCCCATGAATGCCTGCATCAGTTAAATTGGCGTTAAAGCTGACGCGGCCGTCGTCTTCAAGCTTGAGGTTGGAGAGTGGAATACTCTTCTCGCCAGTGCTCAGATTTCCTTGCAAAGTGGTTTTGCCTGCTTTGTCTGCTTCTTCAAGGTTCAAATCTAAAGTTAAATTATTCAACGTCAGCTGATAGTCACCCAACATCTTGGCTTGTGAAAGTGAGCGGATGGCTTGTTCTTGTCCCTGTAGCCAGACACTGTAAATTTGTCCGTCTTTAAAAATATTGCCCTTAGTAATGACAAAGTCCGCCATATAGCCCGGAGCAAGTTTTCCGGTCAAGTCAGCGGTTCCTGCCATTTCAGCAGCTTGAGTGGTGAGGGCCGCGAGGGCTTTATCTTCGCTGAGTCCTTGCGCAATCGCTTGACGAAGGCGTGGCCAAAACGCCTCGGTCTTAATGCCAAATTGGGTAAACGCAAAGGGGATACCTGCATTTGCTACTGCGGCAGGGTTTGTGGGCGCGCGCTCCCATTGCCTGAGTTCTGCAAGGGAGACTTCGCGATCGGCATCATCGGTACCCACATCGGGTGCTTGTGGGTAATTAAGAGGAAGAATTAAAGGATAATTCAGAGCCTTTAATTCGTTGATCCGAGCATACTCTTGGCCACTTGCGAGTAAGTTGGCGGGCTGCTTATGTTCTTTGAGTAGGTTAGCTGCACGCAATAAATCGTTCAGATTTTTTGTTTCAAATACGATTGGTTTCTCGGCTAAGTTATCTAAACGTTCGAAGGCAATATTAAATTCAATTTGAGGTGTAGCTGAACTATTAACCGATTTGTGCTTATTTTGGTTATACCAGTTAGCATCAGCAAAGGTTTGCCTGATAAGCGCGATGCTACCCATGAGGGAATTGGGATAGTCTTGTTCTGACGTACCTTTATCGAAGGCCATAAAAGGTTGGCTGTGCGCCCTATAAATTACCTCGTTGGCAGTTTTGTCCGCGAGTGAAAGACTGACACCCGTGCCTCGGAAAATACCATCGAGTTTACTACTTTGTACACTGGTAAAGCCGTTATTGATCCAATCTCGTGCGCGTTCTTTATTGGGGTAAATGTAATTAAACCATTCTTTTTCAGCGTGAATTGCACCATTTTCAGCATTCCCGCCAATACGCTTAATATCATATACCGGACGAGTGAGCTGCAATTTGGGATATTCAAACTCGATAGCATAATCGGTAAAAGGATCGATAAAACCGGGATAAATAGTATAACCACTGAGATCGACTTTTAGTGCTGCCGCGGGGATATCACCTTGGTCAATAATGGCTTTGATCCGATTGTTTTCAACTAATAATGTGGCATTTGAGAGTCGTTTCCCCGGTGCAAGAATTAATTCTGCATTGGTCAATGCAGTTAACTTATTGACGGGGGGGATGGGATTGGCCTCGGCAAAAATGGGTTGAGATACAAAACTACTTATTATGCCGCAGCTTATTATTATCTTATTGTTTATCTGCATTTTTTATTCACTTAGACGGAGGGTGAATAAAGAGTAACCTAAAGTAGATGTAAATACTAAAGATGAATTGTAACGCAATTTAAGCATTTACTTGAATGACAATGGGCGGGGTGGGATAGGCATAAAAAAGCTCGCAGGGCGCGAGCTTTTTTATGTTACTCAATGATAATAGCGAATGGCTATTGTCATTACCATTACGGTATTGGATTAGATTAAGAAATCATCCATAGAACGGCCTTTATTGACTTCGTTCTTAAATACTGTTGGCATACGGCCTTGACCTGTCCACTGGATCACTTCGCCATCAACTTCAATTTGGTATTTCGCTGGACGAGGAGCGCGTTTCTTGCTCGAGGCTTTAACTGCAACACCACCTAAATCGTCGATTGATAAACCAACGGCTTCCATTTGTTGACGGATTTCTTCAATTTTTGCATTACGAGCAGCAATAGCTTGCTGTTCTTCTGCTTCCATTGACTCACGCTCAACTAAAATTTTATCTAGTTTAGCCGCTAAATCACGCAGTTCTTCAACGCTAAGATCTTTTACAGCAGCTTTAAAACGACGACCGTGAGTTAATATCTCTAAAAATTCGCTCATATCTATTTTCGTCCCACTCTATTTTTATTACAGGATAATGGTGAACAACAGCTAAATGATAGAAACTAATATTGCTCGAATCAAATAAAATTATGCAATAAACAAAAATTAAATATTATTTAATTTTTGAACTTTTTATATATGGCAAATAAGTGTTCAAAAATGTGGCCAATACGACAGTCTTAAAAATGCAAACAAGCGTTTGACTTTGGTTGACGTTAACGTTAACAGGACGTAAAGTGGCTCTATCCTGCATTGGTGATCACCAATGTTTTGTCCATGTACATGAAAGTGTAGGAAGGAAGCCCTATGAAAGTATTGGTGCCTGTTAAGCGCGTAGTTGATGCCAATGTGAAGGTCAGGGTAAAAGCTGACAACACCAGCGTTGATACCGCAAACCTCAAAATGGCGTTGAACCCTTTTTGTGAAATTGCAGTAGAAGAAGCGGTTCGTTTAAAAGAAGCGGGCAGTGCTACTGAAGTAGTGGTCGTCAGCATCGGCAATAAAGCCGTTCAAGAACAATTGCGTACCGCATTAGCATTAGGTGCTGATCGCGCGATTCACATTGATACTGAAGAAGAGTTAGCACCAGTATCAATTGCCAAATTACTTAAAGCAGTACAAGAAAAAGAACAAGCGCAATTAGTGCTGTTTGGTAAGCAATCCATTGATGGTGATAATAACCAAACGGGCCAAATGTTTGCTGCATTAACGGATATGCCGCAAGCGACCTTTGCTTCAGCAATTAAAGTTGAAGGTAATTCACTTCAAGTTGCTCGTGAGATAGATGGTGGTATGCAAACCTTAAATCTACCGTTGCCAGCTGTGGTGACTGCGGATTTACGTTTGAATGAGCCACGTTATGCCTCATTACCTAATATCATGAAAGCCAAACGTAAGCCGTTAGATGTGCTGACGGTAGCTGATTTAGGTGTGACGCTCAAAGCGCATCAAACGGTGATCAAGGTAACGCCGCCTGCTGAACGTAAGGCCGGTATTATGGTTGCGTCGGTAGCAGAGCTGGTTGAAAAGTTAAAGAATGAAGCGAAGGTGATCTAAATGGCCATTTTAGTATTAGCAGAACACGATAATGCGGCGCTGAAACTGGATACCGCTAAAGTTGTCACCGCAGCTCGTGCGATCGGCGGCGATGTACATGTATTGGTGGTGGGCCATCAATGTGGTGCAGTGGTGCAAGCCGCTCAAGCTCTACAAGGTGTCGCGCAAGTATTAGTTGCCGATAACAGCGCTTATGAAGCGCATTTAGCCGAAAACGTGGCTAAATTGCTGGTGGACTTAGCACCAAACTACAGCCATATTCTCGCAGCGGCATCGAGTGCGGGTAAAGACACGTTACCGCGTGTGGCAGCACTTTTAGATGTGGCGCAAATTTCGGAAGTGATTGGCGTGGTGAGTAGCGATACCTTTGTTCGTCCGATTTATGCGGGTAACGCCTTAGCGACAGTTCAAAGCCATGACGCTATCAAAGTGATGACAGTGCGTGCCAGTGCTTTCGATGCGGTGACACAGGGTAATAACGCTGCTGTGACTACCTTGGATAAAGTGTTTGAAGCCAAAGCTCAGTTTGTGTCTCAAGCGCTGACAGTTTCAGCACGTCCAGAGTTAGGTAATGCTGGCATTATCGTATCTGGTGGCCGTGGCATGGGCAGCGGTGAAAACTTCGGGATGTTAGAGCAACTGGCTGATAAGCTTGGTGCCGCAGTAGGAGCTTCGCGTGCGGCGGTTGACGCAGGCTTTGTTCCGAATGACTTGCAAGTCGGTCAAACTGGTAAAATTGTCGCACCTAACCTCTATATTGCAGTCGGTATTTCAGGCGCGATCCAACATTTAGCGGGAATGAAAGACGCTAAGGTGATTGTGGCTATCAACAAAGACCCTGAAGCGCCTATCTTCCAAGTTGCCGATTATGGCCTCGAAGCTGACCTGTTCGAAGCCGTTCCGCAGTTGATTGCAAGCTTAAGTTGATTTTATTTGTGAGCTAAGTCAGAGTAAGCGGCTTCGCGGTGGTAACTGCTTAGCCGCTTATGTTTTTATGAGCCTCACGCCCATGTATGGGCGTTCTTAGAAGTAGAGGCGCACCAAATATCAGTAGTGATCAGTAGGGTGATTCCGTTGATCGTTCACGAAAGGATTTGGTGCCGAAGTAGTTTGATTTATCACGATCAACTGCTGGGGTTGTGTCTAATAGGTACAACACTGCCATAGTATTTCCAGATACGGATATTAGGAATAGTTACTATGGAGCGCTATTGATAGGACAGGTGATCTTGGGTATCTATTGCCTTTTCCCACCAGTTCAGTCGCCCTCCATTCGTATTTTGACGAAGAAATAATCAATGACTGTAGTTAGTTATGCCGATTCGGCGCTTTCTTTGCTCCCGCCTGTGGTTGCAATTGTATTGGCGATTTTTACTCGCCGAGTGCTTCTTTCCCTCGGTTTAGGAATTGTGATTGGAGTATTATTGCTCAATCAATTTTCTCCTGTGGCCAGCGGTGAGTTTTTATTTAACAGTGTAAAAGGACTTTTTTGGTCGGAAGATGGCGTAAATTCTTGGAATTTATACATTCTCGGTTTCTTGATTGTATTGGGGATGATCACCGCTCTAATTACTGTGAGTGGTAGTGCTCGGGCATTTGCTGATTGGGCAAGGTTACATATTCGTAATAAGCGCGATGCGAAATTACTGACCATGTTTTTAGGCTGTGTTGTTTTTATTGACGATTATTTCAATAGTTTAGTCGTTGGGTCTGTCGCAAGGCCTGTTACCGACCGTTACCATATTTCCCGCGCTAAGTTAGCTTATTTATTAGATTCTACCGCAGCACCAGTTTGTGTCATTTCACCGGTATCAAGTTGGGGCGCTTATATTATTGCGTTAATTGGCGGAATATTAACAGCACATGGTTTTGCGGATTCAGGGCATTTAAGTGTCTTTATTCAAATGATCCCTATGAATTTCTACGCAATTTTCTCTTTATTATTACTGCTTTGTGTGGCGTTTATGGGCTTAGATGTTGGCCCTATGCGTGAACATGAATTAAATGCCATGCGCGGTAATTTATACGATGAGACTAAAGGTTTACCGCCAGGTGCTAATGCTGATTTACCCGAAGCTGAAACAGGTAAAATCCTCGGGTTATTCCTACCTATCACAGTACTGGTATTTGCGACCCTGTATTTTATGATCGATAGCGGTGCCCAAGTATTAGCTAAAGAAGGCATTGAATTTAATATTATTTCTGCTTTCGAGAAAACCGATGTGAGTTCATCACTGTTCTTTGGTGCCCTGATTGGTTTAGCGGTTGCGCTGGTACTTAACTTAGTGCAAGGCGTTGAAAAATCAATGGTATTAAAAGGTGTAGTGCAGGGCGCTCGCTCTATGTTGCCTGCGATTTACATCTTGTTATTTGCTTGGACCATTGCAGGTGTGATCGGCCAGCTTGAAACCGGTAAGTTTATGGCTAGCCTAGCCACTGGGAATATTCCCTTTGCTTTCTTACCTGCATTAATGTTTGTGTTAGCGGGCCTGACTGCATTCTCTACAGGAACCAGTTGGGGTACGTTCGGGATTATGCTGCCGATAGCTGCGGATATGGCGATGGGCAGTCACACAGCCATGATGTTACCTATGCTGGCTTCGGTATTAGCGGGGGCGGTATTTGGTGATCATTGTTCACCGATTTCTGATACCACTATTTTGTCGTCGACGGGGGCCAGTTGCCATCATATCGACCACGTAGTGACGCAGCTTCCCTACGCAGTAATCGTTGCGCTGATCAGCATGATCGGCTACGTAGTGCTTGGCTTTACTGAATCGGTCAATGCGGGATTAGTGACTTGTAGCATATTGTTTGTATTGACGATTTTTGGTTTGCACATTAAATCCAAAAGTACGGCTTTATAAGTCCGTGATTTAACTTCGCTCTTATATTGAGAATGTAAAACAAATCAGCCAGCAACTATGCTGGCTGATTTTTATCTACTCAGTATCTAAAATTACTGAGTCTGATTGAGCCCACGGCGGTTGAGTAAACCTTCAGTGGTAGGCTCTTGGCCGCGGAAGTTCTTGTAAGCTTCCATTGGCGCAATACTGTTGCCCACTTCGCGAATGGTCTTACGGTATTTCATGCCGATCTCACGGTTTAGGCCGCCTTGGGTTTGCACATAGGCAAAGGCGTCAGCCGCTAAAATTTCACTCCACATATACGCGTAGTAACTTGCTGAGTAACCACCTGGGAAGGCGTGGGCAAAGTAAGTTGACTTATAACGTGGTGGTACGGCGGTGATATTTAAGCCGTGCTTTTTCAGCGCATTAGCCTCAAAGGTCGCTACATCTTGCAATGGTGCATCAGGGCTTAATGAGTGCCATTCCATATCCACTAGCGCCGCAGCCATATACTCTAACGTATCGAAGCCTTGGTTAAAGCTGCCGGATTTTAACAGTTTTTGCAGTAACTCATCAGGGATAGGCTTGCCTGTTTCGTAGTGCTTGGCGTAGTTGGCTAACACTTTAGGGTGGGCCGCCCAATCTTCTTCGAAAGTCGATGGAAATTCCACAAAGTCACGGGATACCGAAGTCCCAGAAAGACTTGGGTAAGTCACTTTGGAGAACATACCGTGGGTACCGTGGCCCATTTCGTGGAACATCGTGGTGACTTCGTTATAGCTGACGAAGGTAGGTTGGCCATCAGGCGCCTTTTTAATGTTCATCACGTTAACTACGACAGGCTTAGTACCTTCGAGGAAGGATTGCCCTACAAACGAGCTCATCCATGCGCCACCGCGTTTACCTTCACGGGCAAAGTAATCAGCATAGAAAATCGCCATGCTTGAGCCATCGGCATCAAACATTTCATAGGCTTTCACATCTGGGTGGTATACAGGCAAATCTGGACGTGGTTTTAACGTCACGCCATACAACTCTTTAAGCGTATAGAACACGCCGTCTTCGAGGACGCGGTTAAATTCGAAGTAGGGACGAATGCTATTGGCATCAAGAGCGTATTTTTCTTGGCGGACTTTCTCTGCGTAAAACTCCCAGTCCCATGGTGCGAGTTCAAACTTGCCACCGGTCTTGTTGATCATCGCTTGGATATCGGCCGCTTCTTTCTCTGTGTTGGCGACTACGGCTGGCACCATAGAGCCAAACATGCTGTAAACCGCTTCTGGCGTTTTTGCCATTTGCGGTGTAAGGCGATAGCTAGCCCAGTTCTCATAACCTAAGAGAGCCGCGCGCTCGGCACGTAATTGGGCTAAGCGAGACACTAAAGATGCGGTTTCGTTTTCACCCGTTAAGCCACGGTTTGCCGAGGCTTCCCAAATGCGCTGGCGCAGTTCACGGTTCTCTAAAGAGGCGAGTATTGGCTGGCGAGTAGTGTTGGTGATATTGATTAAGTACTTACCTTCATGGCCTGCTGCCTTGGCATCATTTGCTGCCGAGGTGATTTCGCTGTCACTTAGGCCTGCGAGTTGTTCTTTGTTATCGACAACAATAGCGATTTCTTTGGTTAAGCGTAGTAAACGTTGAGAGAACTCGTTGGTCAGCGTTGATTGTTCTTCGTTCAGGGCGCGGATTTTTACTTTCTGCTCATCGGTCAGCTTAGCGCCAGCCATGATAAAGCGCTGGTGATACACCTCAACCAAACGTACCGCTTCAGGCGTTAAACCTAAGTTATTGCGGTCGTTATAGATGGCTTCAATACGAGCGAATAGCGCAGGATTAAGGTTGATGTTATCCGAGTGAGCAGCCATTTTTGGGGCCATTTCACCTTGGATTTTACGCAGGGCTGGATTGCTGTTCGAACCTGCGAGGTTGTAAAACACGCTCGATGCACGGTTGAGCAGGGCGCCGCTTTTTTCCATGGCGACAATTGTGTTATCAAAGGTTGGCGCAGCAGGATTGTTAGCAATTGCTAAAATTTCTTGATACTGCTCTTTAATACCTTGTTCTAAAGCGGGCTGAAAATGCTCGTCTTTAATAACGCTGAAATCAGGTGCTTGATATTGCAGTGTACTGGCTTGGAATAAGGGGTTTTGGGTTTGTACTGCGGTGACATTTGCAGCTTTTGTATCTTGAGTGCTACAGCCAGCTAGTGCTCCGGTCATCAGTGTGGCGCCAATGGCGATGGCAATAAAACTTTTACGCATAGTTGAGTGATTTCCTTAGAATTGTAGTTTTTGTGACTCTAGCGTTACTAACTTAAATAGGACTGAAAACCTATGGGATGAAGTTGTAAGTAAAAGTAAACAAAAAAAGCGCCCCAAGGTTACGGGGCGCTTTGAACTATTTTCTTGCAGGGAAAATAGTGGGACGATTAACTATTTACGGGTGAAGTTGTGGTATTTGTCGATACCTGATCTGCTACCTGTGTTATGGCAAACAGCACATGCTTCTCCTGTTGGTTGTTTGAACCAATCACCTACGGCAGGAACGCTGATCTCGCCACCATTGCTAGCCATGTGAGCTTTGACTGCATCGCCTGTGTGGCAAGCATAGCAGTTAGCGGTAACAGGGCTGGTCATTTTGTTACCAGGTTCAAGGATGTATTGGTTTGGTATTTTGTTTAAATCAATCGCGGTTTCGTGACAGGCAACACAGCTTGTGACTGGGTTGATTGCACCTGCACCGTTAGCGGTTTTCGCTTGAGTGCCATCGGCCTTCATCTCACCGACATTCGCACCGTTGCCCCAGTGCCAGCTGTGCACCATAGGACCAAAACCAGCACCGAGTGTGGCTGATGTCCGTGCCATACCATTATCATGGCAAGCTACGCAAGCCTTACCGCCTTCGTCAAATGCGCCATTTTTGTGGAATGCGGTGGCATCATTGTGACAAGTAGTACAGCTGTTATCACTGACTACGGTGCGACGTTCAAAGGCGGATACTTTGGTTGCAGTCGCAGGATCGACTACATCAGAGTATGCGGTGAACGAGACCCCCATTGAGCCGTCATAGCCATTGGCTCTGAGGCTGCCATTGCTTTGATAGCGTTGGTTACCGTCGTACTCCATCCAACCTGCGGTGCTGAAGGTCACACGTGCAGAGTAGACATAGTTGGCGTTTACAGGGCTGATATCGGTCAGCAGATGACAGATATTTTTAGTACCATCAGCATTGTAGCCATAGTAATAGTTAGTACGGTTACCTGGGCGACCGACTAAGCTATTTTTTTCGTAGGAATGCAGATAAGCACCTGCGTAAACAATCGGTTTCTTAGCATCAAATACCAGCGGATTTGAGTAGTTGAAGTTATCTTTAATGCTAAAGATATTACCGTCAGTATCTTTTACTGTCAGAGTGGTACACCAGCCTGGTGCGGTAACGGCAGAAGCTGCACCAGTTGGCGCATAATGATCTGTTTTTGTTGAAATATCATCAACTTTAACAGGGGTAGATAATTCAAGTTTATACTTAGCACGTAATGCTTGGCGCTCAGTAATACCTGTTTTACCTTCATGCATCGGACGGACATCGGCACCATTACTTGGCACAATCGCGCCTGGTACACCACCAGTATTGTGACAGTCAATACAGCCTGGGCCTGAAACATTAATATTGGTTGGAGCTTCAACGTGGCAAGAACTACAGTTCATCACGCTGAAATCTTTAGTAAATTTCTGGTGATTAATGTGGCCAATCTTAGACAGTGTGTTGGTTGAATAACCGCCGATAGAGAAACCTTCGGCATTTTTTGCTGCAAAGCTAACTGAGCCGTGACAGACTAAACAGCCTTCAACGAAGGTGACTTCGCTGTCCATACCGGTTGCTACATATTTAGTGTGTTTACGTGGGCTTGTTGAATAGTCTACGTGACAGGAATAGCAACTATCGGTCGTGGTTGAATGAGTTCCCTCTGGCTTGTTCACCACCAGCGGTGCTGAGAGAGCAATGCCAGTTTCAGCATTACCGCCGACTCTGAGCCATACAATACCTTCGGTACCTGCGTTAACACCTTTCATTGGGGCTTTAAAGCTATAGTGACCATCGCCTAATGAAGTGAGCAGAGCGCCCTCAGTTGCTTGAGTCGCAGCGCCACCGATATTGACGTTATCTTTGACAGGATTGCCACTTGCGTCTGTTTTGTCGGCTTCATTTCTATTATTGATAAAGCCTTTATCGGTTAATGCTGCAACTTTGGCTTCAGCATTTTTCAGTCCATTGATTAAGTTGCCATTTTCGTCAGTGATCTGAAATTCATAGGTGATATTGCCTTCACCAAAGCTATAGTTCAGTACTTTTACATTGGTGACTGTTGAACTCGTGACTGGTGGTGGAACCCAAGGTTCACCCGGTGTTCCTGGTGTGCCAGGTGTCCCCGGAGTGCCTGGCGCGCCATCTACACCATCTTTACCATCACTGCCGCAACCAACGAGAGCACCGGTAAGTGCTAACGCGACAACATATGCCAGTTTTTTAGAGGTGAATATTCTCATCATAATCTCCATTAATCCAATACGCATTTAAAGGCACGGATTGCAGCACTAACGTTTGCAGGGGAGATTAGTGCTTTGAACCGCTGATTTCATTTGCAAGCATCGAATACTTTTATTTTTTAAATTGAGTACTTTTAGTCCCAGATGAAATAATACTGTTATTGATATGTTTGTTTTTTGAACCAAACCGCATTTAGGACTATAACTTTGGAGGTAGATCACATTTCTAAACTTTTGTTAATGCGATTGGCTTTGTTTCCTAAATCGATTCAGCGAGCAAAGCTCCTCATAATCGTTTGAATATTAAACTACACGGTAAGTTTCAGGCATGCCTAGCCCAGTGAGTTTGTTCAACGCCTTTATCATCGCGTAAGTTTCTCCTACCTGACCGTTATAATTTCGCAGGCTCAATCTGCCACCAAGTAGTTGCTTCACTCTGTACATTGCTGTTTCTGAGATTGACCGCCGATGATAACCATACCGTTTTTTCCACTGCTTATTTGAACCATAAAGCTGTTGCCAACTGACCGCTAAGTTACGCGGATGTCCGTGTTCCCAGAGTGCAGCACCGTCCC